>DQAA01000288.1 GCA_003523465.1 Pseudomonas sp. | reverse complement strand
ACCGGGTAGCCCATCAGCACGATGATGCGGATGTCCGGCACGCCTTCGTAGCTGATGCTCTTGAAGATCTGGTCCGGGGTCACCCGGTACTCGATCAGCGCGCGGTCGCGGTGCCCGCCGAGGGAGTACAGGCCGGTGAGGATGCTGGAAATCTGGTGCTCGATTTCCTCGTGGCTGATGATCTTGCCCGAGACCGTGCGGTAGCGGTCCTCGAAACGGTCGGCGATGACCAGGATGCCGTCNNCCCGCCGATGATCTCGTCGAGCTTCTCGATCTCTTTCTCGGTGGAGATGATCCCGTACATCTCCGGCACATGGATGCCGGCCTGGATCGCCCGTTCCTTGGTGATGATCTTGTCGTCGACGATGGGGTACAGATGGCGCTTGTTGTACTTCAGGACATAGTCCGCGTTGCGCCGGTTGATCCCCATGATTCCCCGGGCTTCCAGGGCTTTCCAGGTTTTCCAGAGTCCGAACATCAANNAGCCTTCACGAAAGCCTTGAAACGAACCAGCTCCGTCAGGCGGTAGCCGCGGTAGCGACCCATCGCCAGCATGAAGCCCACCAGGATCAGCAGCACCGCCGGGAAGGTGAAGACGAAGTACACCAGCTCCGGCACGCTCATCAGCAGGTGTGCGATGGACGCGGCGAACAGGGTGCCGATCGCGACTTTCATGGCGTGGCCGCCGCCGCGCTCTTCCCAGGTGATGGACAGGCGTTCGATGGTCATGGTCAGGATCACCATCGGGAACAGCGCCACCGACAGGCCGCGCTCCAGGCCCAGCTTGTGGCTGAACAGGCTGATCGCGGCAATCAGCACCACGACGAAGGTCAGCACCACCGACAGGCGCGGCAGCATCTGCAGTTTCAGGTGTTCCAGGTACGAGCGCAGCGACAGGCCGAGGGCCGTGATCACCGTGAACAGGATGATGCCGAAGCCCAGTTGGGTCTCGCGGAAGGCCAGGGCGATCAGGACCGGGGTGAAGGTGCCGAGGGTCTGCAGGCCGATCAGGTTGCGCAGGATCAGGATCACCAGCACGCCGATCGGGATCATCACCATGATCATGAAGGTCTGCTGGGTCTGCAGCGGCAGGCCGTAGAGGGAGTATTCGAGGAAGTCGGCGTCGGTGTTCTCGTCGGTCAGCTTGGCCAGGCGGATGGCGTTCATCTCGCTGTTGTTCAGGCTGAAGCTGACGTTGACCTTCTTGCCGCCGTCGACGGTGATCAGGTTGTCGTCGCCGGTCCACCACAGCAGGCGATCGCTGGGCAGGCCCTGTTCGCCGGTGTCCGGGTTGAAGTACAGCCAGTCGTTGCCGTTGAAGCTGCGCAGCCACAGTTCAGGCGTTTGCGGCTGGTCGGCCACCAGGCGGATGGTCTGCACGCGCTCCAGCGGTACGTGGGCGATGGACAGCAGCAGGTCGATGACCTTGGCCTTCTTCTGCACCGAGGTATCGCCGGCCAGCAGCAGCTTGACGTTGTCGTCGTTGAGATTGTTGACACGCTTGATGGTCTCGCCGACGAAGGTCTCGACGTCCGCCGAATGCTGGCGGATAGGCGCCATCAGGGCTTCGGCGGCGATCTTCTCGGGGCCTTCCACCGGCAGGCTGTCGCGGAAGGTCGGGCCCTTGATCTTGGGCTTTTCGCTGCTGTAGCGCTTGGTCAGCACCAGGCGGTAGTAAAGGGTCTGGTTGCCGCTGGCGCGACGGGCCGACCAGGTCACCTTGCGGTTGCCGTCGACACGGTTGACGCTCACCCCGTAGTTGTTGGAGATGAAGCTCTCGTTGAGGCTGACGTAGTCATGGCTCAGCGGTGGCACGTACATCTGGACCTTGACCGGGTCCTTGGGGCTTGCCACGAACTCGACCTTGGCGTCGATGTTCCACAGGTCGTCGGTCTCGTCTTCGGTCACCGGGATGCCGAGGAAGAAGATCTGATAGGCCGTGATCAGGACGCCCAATAGCACCAGTACGGTGATCAGGACTTTCAGATGAAGGGTAAGAGAGCGCATCGGAATTACTCTGCGGTGTGAGCGTCAGTGGCGCAGGCGGGTTTGCCGGCAGCGTATTTAAGGCTTGGATCGACCAGCGCGTCGAAGTGCTTGAGGGCTTCGGAACCGATCAGCAACGGGTACTGGAAAGCGCTGCGGTCGGTCAGGTTCACTTCGATTTCGCGCAGGGCGGTGCCCATGCAAATGTTCAGGGCGATCACCGGGCGGGCGGTGTAGGCCTTGCCTTCGTCCGGGTCGTAGTCACCGGCGCGGCGCTTGATCTTGCTGACCCGGGCCAGCGGGCGTTCGATCGGATGGCTGTGGGCGGCGTCGATGGCCAGGTAGAAACGTACCCACGATTCACCGTTGCGCTTGAAGCGCTTGATATCGCGGGCACTGAGGGAGGCGGTCTTGGCACCGGTGTCGAGTTTGGCGGCGACTTCCAGGTCGATGTCGCCGAGCCTGGCGTATTCGTTCAGGCCGTAGACGGTCTTGCCCGTCGCCTGGGCCATGAGCGGCAAGCAACAGAGGCTGAGCAACAACAGAAGTGGCGAAAGTCTCATAGATCCTGGCGCAATGCTGTGGGGTATTCGGGTCAAGGCCACTGGCAACTCTGCGCAAGCTCCTCGTTCGTCTGACACAAAAAGATGACAGACACACTGTCCATGCCACAAAAAACGGGGCGGCGGCATTCTATCACGCTGATAGTGCTACGCCAGCAGCGCCAATGAGACAACACCTTGGACGGTGAAGTTCGTTCTTAGACGATTGTCGACAATATTGATTTTGTCTTTGACTCTTCCTGCCGATTTGGCTAGTTTTGGCGCATTGATTTTTCAAGGTGTCGACAATCATGCTGGACACAGCCAGAGCTCCTGGAATAGCCCCCGGAATCGTCCAGGACGAGTCGGAAACCCTCTCCGAGAACGTCTTCCGGCGTATCCAGGCCGCCATCGTCAAGGGCGAGATCGCCCCGGGCAGCAAGATCTCCGAGCCAGAACTGGCACGCACCTACGGCATCAGCCGCGGCCCGCTGCGTGAAGCCATCCACCGTCTCGAAGGCCAGCGCCTGCTGGTGCGCGTGCCCCATGTCGGCGCGCGGGTGGTCTCCCTCAGCCATGCCGAACTGATCGAACTCTACGAAATCCGCGAATCCCTCGAAGGCATGGCCTGTCGCCTGGCCGCCGAGCGTATGAGCGTAGCCGAGATCGACGAGCTGCGGCGGGTGCTGGACACCCATGAGCGGGACGCCGCGTTCCAGGCCGGGGTCGGCTACTACCAGCAGGAAGGCGATTACGACTTCCACTACCGGATCATCCAGGGCAGCGGCAACAACACCCTGGTCAAGATGCTCTGCGGCGAGCTCTACCAACTGGTGCGCATGTACCGCATCCAGTTCTCGGCGACGCCCAACCGGCCCCGTCAGGCCTTCGCCGAACACCACCGGATTCTCGATGCCATCGCCGACCGTGACGGCGAACTGGCAGAACTCCTGATGCGCCGTCACATCGGCGCTTCCAAACGCAACATCGAGCGTCACTACCTGGACGCCACTAGCCCACGAGGTGAGTCATGAGTCAGAAAACCAGTCCCGGCCAGCGTTTTCGCGATGCGGTAGCCGCCGAGCACCCGTTGCAGGTGGTCGGCACCATCAACGCCAACCACGCCCTGCTGGCCAAGCGCGCCGGGTTCAAGGCCATCTACCTCTCCGGTGGCGGTGTGGCTGCCGGCTCCCTGGGCCTGCCGGACCTGGGCATCACCGGCCTGGACGACGTGCTCACCGACGTGCGCCGGATCACCGATGTCTGCGACCTGCCGCTGCTGGTGGATGTCGACACCGGTTTCGGTTCCTCGGCGTTCAACGTGGCCCGTACCGTCAAGTCGATGATCAAGTTCGGCGCAGCCGCCATCCATATCGAGGACCAGGTCGGTGCCAAGCGCTGCGGCCACCGTCCGAACAAGGAAATCGTCTCCCAGCAGGAGATGGTCGACCGCATCAAGGCCGCCGTCGATGCCCGCACCGATGACAGCTTCGTGATCATGGCGCGTACCGACGCCCTCGCCGTCGAAGGTCTGGAAGCCGCCCTGGACCGTGCCGCCGCCTGCATCGAGGCCGGTGCCGACATGATCTTCCCGGAAGCCATCACCGAACTGTCGATGTACAAGACCTTCGCCGAGCGCGTGCGCGCGCCGATCCTGGCCAACATCACCGAATTCGGCGCCACGCCGTTGTACACCACCGAGGAACTGGCTTCGGCCGACGTCTCCCTGGCCCTGTACCCGCTGTCGGCCTTCCGCGCCATGAACAAGGCGGCGGAAAACGTCTACACCGCCCTGCGCCGCGACGGCACGCAGAAGAACGTGATCGACACCATGCAGACCCGCATGGAGCTGTACGACGCCATCAACTACCACGCCTTCGAGCAAAGCCTCGACGCCCTGTTCGCTCAGAAAAAGGCCTGAGTCCAAGGCCCCTGATTAGCCAAAAGCTTCCATAACAAATTCAAGAAAGGAGATAACCCATGGCCGAAGCAAAAGTACTCAGCGGAGCCGGCCTGCGTGGCCAGGTGGCCGGGCAGACCGCACTGTCGACAGTCGGTCAGGCCGGTGCCGGGCTGACCTACCGCGGCTATGACGTGCGCGACCTGGCGGCCAACGCCCTGTTCGAAGAAGTCGCCTACCTGCTGCTCTACGGAGAATTGCCGAACAAGGCGCAACTGGCCGAATACCAGGCCCGCCTGAAAACCCTGCGCGACCTGCCCCAGGCGCTGAAGGAAGTGCTCGAGCGCATCCCTGCCGACGCCCACCCGATGGATGTCATGCGCACTGGCTGCTCGGTGCTCGGCACCCTGGAGCAGGAGCTGAACTTCGACCAGCAGCGCGACAAGACCGACCGCCTGCTCGCCCTGTTCCCGGCGGTGATGTGCTACTGGTACCGCTTCAGCCACCACGGCGTGCGCATCGACTGCAGCAGTGACGAAGACACCATCGGTGGCCACTTCCTCTACCTGCTGCACAGCAAGAAACCGAGCGAACTGCACGTCAAGGTGATGAACGTCTCGCTGATTCTCTACGCCGAGCACGAATTCAACGCCTCGACCTTCACCGC
>DQAA01000607.1 GCA_003523465.1 Pseudomonas sp. | reverse complement strand
CGCGGCTGGAGCGCTGGTCACAGGCGCAACCGGAGTTGCTGGAGCCTGAGGAGCGGTTTCAGCAGCGGCAGGTGCTTGCTCGGTTACCGGAGCCGCCGCTTCTGGCTGTTGGCTCTCGGTCACGGCCTGGTCCTCCGGCTCGTCCAGAGGGTGAATCTGGGTGGTGCCATCGGCACTTTCAACTTCGATATGTTCCGGTGCCGCGCTGAACAGTTCCTTGCCGGCATTGGCACTCTGGTCCTTCCACCAGACGAAGCCACCACCTACGAAGGCCACCAGCAACAGCAGGCTGACAATGCGGGCGATATTGTGCGACAGGCGCACCGGCTCCTCGATACGGCCAAGGGCGTGTACGTCGCTGCCCTGGGCGTGGGTGCCGGTATGGGAATCGAAGGACTGCACCAAGGCGGCCTGGTCCATGTCCAGCAGTTTGGCGTAGGCGCGGATATAGCCGCGGGCGAAGGTGTGCCCAGGCAGCTTGTCGAAGGCGCCGGCTTCGAGGTTGTTCAGGGAAGTCACGGTCAGGTTGAGCTTGCGGGCCACTTCGGCCTGGGACCAGTCCCGGCTCTCACGGGCCTGACGCAGGATCTCACCGGGATTTTCGCGAGTCGCTGCTGCTGCTTCGGGATGCGCCGCTTTCATCATTGCTCCGACAGGTATTGCTGATATTCCGGCGTACCGGGATAAAGTCGATGTAGTTGCAGGCCCAGTTCGGCGGCCTTGGTCCGTTCTTCGAAGACCGTCGCCAGGCGATTGCCAAGCAACAGGCTGCGGGCGCTCGGTTCAGTCAGACGGCTGTGCCGGTCGTAGAACTCGCGAGCTGGCACATAATGCCTGTCTTCGTAAGACATCTCAGCCATTTCCAGCAACGCGCGCGGTTGCTGCTGGTTGAGACGCAAAGCCTTTTCCAGATATTCCCGCGCCTGGCTGCGCTGCCCCATGCGCAGGGCCGTCAGCCCGAGGTTCTCGAACACCCGGGACCGCTCAGGATACAGGGTATCGGTCGAGGCTTGGCGAAACATCTGCTGCGCCTTGGCATATTGCCCCTGGACGTAGAGAAAACTGCCGTAGTTGTTGCGGATCCGCGCGTCGTGGGGCTGGGCGGAAAGGGCCTGGCGGAAATGCGTGTCGGCCAGTGCCGTCTCGCCTTCGCGCTGGAACACCAGCGCCAGCGCCGCATTGACGTCGGCATCGTTGCC
The DNA here is from genome assembly GCA_003523465.1 of Pseudomonas sp. Taxonomy (GTDB): domain Bacteria; phylum Pseudomonadota; class Gammaproteobacteria; order Pseudomonadales; family Pseudomonadaceae; genus Aquipseudomonas. The sequence continues at coordinate 3,253 of DQAA01000607.1, read as the reverse complement.
ACCGAGGTCGAGGGCTTTCTTCAAGGGCACCTTGGCGCGCTCGGTCATACCCTGTTGCAGATAACCCAGGCCCAGTTGCACATAGGCCTGGCGGGCCTCGTCGCGGCTGGCCTGCGAACCGGAACTACCGGAGCTGACGCAGCCGCATAGCAGCGTCGTCAGCAGAACAAGCGGCAGCGCGGTGCGCAGGGTCATGGCGTGACCGTCTCAGTTGCCCGCCGCGCCGCTGGAATCGGCGTCGGCGTTCAATTGCCGCACGGCGATGTAGCGCTCACTGCGACGGGTACGGTCCATCACCTGGCCGACCAGCTGGCCACACGCTGCGTCGATGTCTTCGCCGCGAGTGGTGCGCACGGTCACGTTGAAGCCGGCGTTGTGCATGTAGTCCTGGAAACGGCGGATCGCGTTGTTGCTCGGGCGCTCGTAACCGGAATGCGGGAACGGGTTGAACGGGATCAGGTTGACCTTGCACGGCACGTCCTTGAGCAGCTCGGCCATTTCCTTCGCATGTTCGAGCTGGTCGTTGACGTCCTTGAGCAGGGTGTACTCGATGGTCAGTACGCGCTTCTCGCCCAGCTCGGACATGTAGCGCATGCACGAATCGAGGACGACCTTCAGCGGGTACTTCTTGTTGATCGGCACCAGTTCGTTGCGCAGCGCGTCGTTCGGCGCGTGCAGCGAAAGGGCCAGGGAGACGTCGATGTGCTTGGCCAGCTCATCGATCATCGGCACCACACCGGAGGTGGACAGGGTCACCCGGCGCTTGGAGATGCCGTAGCCGAGATCGTCCATCATCAGGTGCATGGCGGCGATCACGTTGTCGAAGTTCAGCAGCGGCTCGCCCATGCCCATCATCACCACGTTGGTGATGGCGCGGTCGACGGTAGCCGGCACGGAGCCGAACGACTTGTTGGCAATCCACACCTGGCCGATGACTTCGGCGGCGGTGAGGTTGCTGTTGAATCCTTGCTTGCCGGTGGAGCAGAAACTGCAGTCCAGGGCACAACCGGCCTGGGACGATACGCACAACGTACCGCGCTTGCCCTGGGGGATGTAGACGGTTTCGACGCAACTGCCGGAAGCCACGCGCACGACCCACTTGCGGGTGCCGTCCGAGGAGATGTCCTCGCTGACCACTTCAGGGCCGCGAATCTCGGCGCAGGCCTTGAGCTTTTCGCGCAGCGCCTTGCCGACGTTGGTCATGGCGTCGAAATCATCGACGCCAAAGTGGTGAATCCATTTCATTACCTGACCGGCACGGAAGCGCTTCTCCCCTATCGAGTCGAAGAACTTTTCCATTTCCGGCTGGGTCAGCCCCAACAGGTTAGTTTTGCCAGTAGATGTAGTCATGGATTCACCTTCACTCGAAAGCCGTGGCTTAGCGAGTGGTTACCTCGGTAGCAGCGAAGAAGTAAGCGATTTCGCGAGCGGCAGCGGCTTCGGAGTCCGAACCGTGGACGGCGTTGGCGTCGATGGACTCGGCGAAGTCGGCGCGGATGGTGCCGGCAGCAGCTTCTTTAGGGTTGGTAGCGCCCATCAGCTCACGGTTGCGAGCGATGGCGTTTTCGCCTTCCAGAACCTGAACGACAACCGGACCGGAGGTCATGAAGGCAACCAGGTCACCGAAGAAGCCGCGCTCTTTGTGCTCGGCGTAGAAGCCTTCGGCTTCGGCCTTGGACAGTTGCTTGATTTTCGAAGCGACGATTTTCAGGCCGGCTTCTTCGAAACGGGTGGTGATCTTGCCGATCACGTTCTTGGCAACGGCGTCAGGCTTGATGATGGAGAAAGTACGTTGAACAGCCATGGTGTAACTCCAGAAACAGTAAGTGATGCGAAAAATTAAACCCGCGAATTATACGCGGGTTCCGGGGGATTGCCTAACCTGCCGAGTGCGCTCAGTCGGCTTCTTCGATCCAGGCGGCCTGGATGGCTTCCAGGACCTTCTCGCCACCCCGTGCCGGATCGTCGCTGAACTCTGGCAATGCCAGCACCCAGCGATGCAGATCGACGAAATTCAGGTAACGAGGATCGACTTCCGGCTTGCTTTCCGCAAGCTGGATAGCGATTTCAAGTACATCAACCCATTTCAGGCTCATGTCGGCTCCAGGATCAGTGCGGCGCTTCGGCGGCGTGGTTGAGCGAGTACTTCGGAATCTCGATGGTCAGGTCTTCTTCACCGACCTTCACCTGGCACGCCAGGCGCGACTGCGCTTCCAGGCCCCAGGCCTTGTCCAGCATGTCTTCTTCCAGTTCGTCGGCCTCTTCGATGGCGTCGAAGCCCTTGCGCACGATGCAATGGCAGGTGGTGCAGGCGCACACGCCGCCACAGGCGCTTTCGATCTCGATGTGGTGATCATGGGCCAGCTCGAGAATGGAAGTCCCCGGTGCTGCCTCGACGGTCAGGCCGTCCGGGCAGAACTTCTCATGGGGCAGAAATGTTACCTGCGGCATCAGTTATCCTCGATCTCATTCAGGTTGCGCCCGGCCAGTGCGGCTTTGACCGTCGAATCAAGGCGTCGGGCGGCAAAGGCATCGGTCACCTGCGACAGACGCTTGGTCTGCTGCTCGATGGCCGCGCCATCGGTGCCGTTCATCAAATCACGCAAGTCTTGCATCTGTTGCTCGATCGCGGCGCGCTCTTCAGCGTCCAGCAGGCGTTCGCCATCGGCATCCAGGGCGCCCTGCACCGCTTCGAGCAGACGCTCGGCGTCGACCTGGTGCTCACGGAGCTGGCGAGCAGCCTTGTCGTTGCCGGCATGCTCGAAGGAGTCCTTGAGCATGCGGGCGATTTCGCCGTCGGTCAGACCGTAGGACGGCTTGACCTGGATGCTCGACTCCACCCCCGAACCCAGCTCCCGGGCGGCCACGCTGAGCAGGCCATCGGCGTCGACCTGGAAGGTAACGCGGATCTTCGCCGCACCGGCGACCATGGCCGGGATGCCGCGCAGCTCGAAGCGGGCCAGGGAACGGCAGTCGCTGATCAATTCGCGCTCGCCCTGGAGCACGTGGATCATCATCGCGCCCTGGCCGTCCTTGTAGGTGGTGAACTCCTGGGCACGAGCGACGGGAATGGTGGTGTTGCGCGGAATCACCTTCTCCATCAGGCCGCCCATGGTCTCCAGCCCCAGGGACAACGGAATCACGTCGAGCAGCAGCAACTCGCCACCTTCGCGGCGGTTGCCGGCGAGGGTATCGGCCTGGATCGCGGCGCCGATGGCGACCACCTGGTCCGGGTCGATATCGGTCAGCGGCT
>DQAA01000173.1 GCA_003523465.1 Pseudomonas sp. | reverse complement strand
TGGGGCGAGCGGCCGCTGGCGCTGGTGGTGGGGGCGGTGACGGGGGAGGCGGTGGTGGCGCACCTGCAGCAGTTCGTCGATAGCGGGCGGCTCAACAAATGGGCGATACCGCGGCAGATCCGGGTGGTGGAGGAAATTCCGAAAACCAGCGTGGGCAAGGTCAACAAGCGCTTGATTCGGGAGATGGAAGTCGGCTGAAGCCGCGGGGTCGACCCTGTGGGAACGAGCGCTCAGGTTTNNGCGGACTCAGGTTTTGCGACGGCTTCGCCGCCGTTCGCGAGCAAGCTCGCTCCCACGGAATTTGGCAGGGCAAGTCGTTTGTGGTGCCGCCTGTCACTCGAAATGCTTGATATCCACCGCGTCCCCGGACTGCATGTTCAGCTTCTGGCGGATGTCCTCGAACATCAGGTCGTAGTGCTTGTGCTGCGAGCCGATGCTGCTCAGTTCCTTGGGAATGCCATATTTCTCGGCAATCTGCGTGACGTTGCGGGCGAAGTTGTAGGCCTCTTCCTTGGGTAGCCAGAAGGATTCGTCCATCGCCTTGTCCTGGATGCTGCCGTGCATCCGGAACTGGATGCCGCGGCCCTGTTTCGGGTCCTGGGTGACCTCGTAGCCGATCTTCAGGTTGTAGCTGACGTCCTTGGGGGTCAGCGCATGACGTTCGATGTGCAACTGCCCCGGCTCGAATGTGGCCATCGTCGTATCTCCTGGAAAATGGGGGCGCCAAGGCCTGGGCCGGTCAGCGCGACCCAGCCAGTATGGTGGACAATTCCGCGCTTCGCCTGACCGGCCTCAAAGAGATTTCATACGGCCTCATCGGAAGCTGTAGGACACTCCGGCATACACCCCGAGGCCCTCGCCCGGCACCGAACGTGCCACATCCGTGCCGTTGTCGTTGTAGCCGGGCACGACGATGGCGGCGTAGCGCTTGTTGGTCAGGTTGCGCAGGTCGAGCCAGGTCTGCCAGTCCTGCTTCGGTGCGTTGTAGCCGACGGTGGCGCCGAGGATGGCGTAGGCATCGGCGTCGTAGCTGTTGGCGTAATCGACCTGGACCTTCGATGCCAGGGTGGTGTTGAGCCCGGCATAGAAGCCGCTGGGCAGGTCGAAGCGCAGCTCGCCCTGGTAGTAGTGCATCGGGATGCCCGGCAGGCGGTTGTCGCCGAACACCTCGTCGTCGCGGTAGTGGAAGTCGTTGAAGGTGTAGGCCTGGCGCAGCGACAGGCGACCGACGTCGCCGCGTTGCCAGAGGGTGCTTTCCAGGCTGGCTTCGATGCCCTGGTGGATGGTCGGGCTGGCGTTGACCTCGCTGCGGAATGGCGCCTGCACTTCGACCATCAGCAACTCGTGGCGCAGGGCCGAGTAGTACCAGGCCAGGTCCCAGCGGCCCAGCGCGGAATCGCCACGGGCACCGAGTTCGAGGGTGGTGGCGGTCTGGTTTTTCAGTTCGATGGGCTGGAACTGGGTCGGCGCGCTCCAGATCAGCGACCACGGGTGCGGCGGTTCGACCGAGCGGCTGATGTTGCCGTACAGCTGCAGGCTCGGGTTCAGGTCGTAGCGCAGGCCCAGGCGCGGGGCGTAGTCCCAGTCGTTGAGGCTGACCTTGCCGCCGGACGCCGGGTAGGTCACGTCGCTTTCCCGCCGGGTGTAGATCGCCGCCAGGCCGCTGGTCAGCCACAGGTCGGGGATCAGTTCCAGTTCATTGCCGATATGCAGGACGGTGTCCGAACCCTGGTAGGAGAAGTCCCGGGTCTTGCGTCCGACGATGTCGTTCACCCGCGAGTACTGCGAGGCGCCGCTGTTGGGCAGGTGCTTGGTGGTGCGCCAGCCGAGGGTGGTCTTGCTCTCGTGGCCGAACAGGGTATGGCGACGCTGGTAGTCGAGGGTGCCGCTGACGTCGGTGTAGGCCACCTTCAGACGCATCGCGCCTTCGCGCAGATCCATCGGAAAGTCGTGGTAGACCAGGCCCGCCACCAGTTGCGAATCGTCGTCGAGGTAGAAGGTGGTCTTGTTCGCCAGCCAGGTGGCGCCGGGCTGCGGGCGGCTGTCGTTGCGGCTCAGGTAGCCGGGGTTGGCGTCCCGCGGGTGGTGCTTGATCTGGTCCTTGGTCAGGCGTCCGGCCAGGTCGTTTTCGGTTTCCCGGTAGCGCAGGTAGAAGCGGGTTTCCAGGTTGGGGTTGAAGCGGTAGCCGACATTCGCCGCGATGCCCTTGGCGCTGCCGCTGCTGTGTTCCTGGTAGCCGTCGTACTCGCTGTCGGTCAGGGCGACGTAGTAGTCCAGGTCGCCGAGCACTTGGCCGGAACTGACATGGCGCTTCTGGTAGCCGCGACTGCCGGCTTCGTAGCGCACTTGCAGGGGCGCGGCGTCGTAGCCGGTATGGGTGACGTAGTCGATGGCGCCGCCCAGGGCCAGGGCACCGCGGTCGAAACCGTTGGCGCCACGGAGGATTTCGGCGCGGCTCAGCCACAGGGGCTCGAACAGTTCGTAGGGGGTGCCGCCTGGGCCGGTCAGCGGCAGGCCGTCGAACATCACGTAGGTGCCGGAG
>DQAA01000588.1 GCA_003523465.1 Pseudomonas sp. | reverse complement strand
CGGGCGAACCGGTGACCCTGTCGGTGCGTCCGGAACGGGTACGCCTGAACGGCCACAGCGAAAGCTGCGTCAACCGCTTCTCTGGCCGCGTGGCCGAATTCATTTATCTGGGCGACCACGTGCGGGTCCGTCTGGAAGTCTGCGGCAAGGCCGACTTCTTCGTGAAGCAGCCGATCGCCGAACTCGACCCGGCCCTGGCCGTGGGCGACGTGGTACCGCTGGGCTGGGAGGTCGAGCACGGTCGCGCGCTCGATCCGATCCTGGAAGCCCACTGAGGTTTGCTAACCAACACCCCTGCACTGTGGAGAGAATAAGAATGCTCAAACACTTGAAGTTGACCGCTCTGGCACTGGGTCTGTGCACTGCGACCCACGCGATGGCGGCAAGCGATCTCACCGTGATTTCCTTCGGCGGCGCCAACAAGGCGGCGCAGGTCAAGGCGTTCTACGAGCCGTGGGAAAAGGCGGGCAAGGGCAAGATCGTCGCGGGCGAATACAACGGTGAAATGGCCAAGGTCAAAGCCATGGTCGACACCAAGAGCGTGTCCTGGAACCTGGTGGAAGTGGAGTCGCCGGAACTGGCTCGCGGTTGTGACGAAGGCATGTTCGAAGAGCTGGATCCTGCGCTGTTCGGTAACGAGTCCGACTACGTTCCGGGCGCTATCCAGCCATGCGGCGTAGGTTTCTTCGTGTGGTCCACGGTCATGGCCTACAACGCCGACAAACTGAAAACCGCACCGACCAGCTGGAAGGACTTCTGGGACACCAAGACCTTCCCCGGCAAGCGCGGCCTGCGCAAGGGCGCCAAGTACACCCTGGAATTCGCCCTGATGGCCGACGGCGTTGCGCCGAAAGAAGTCTACAAGGTGCTCGCCACCAAGGAAGGCCAGGACCGCGCCTTCAAGAAACTCGACGAGCTGAAACCGAGCATCCAGTGGTGGGAAGCCGGCGCCCAGCCGCCGCAGTACCTCGCCTCCGGTGACGTGGTAATGAGCTCGGCCTACAACGGCCGGATCGCTGCGGTACAGAAAGAAAGCAACCTGAAGGTGGTGTGGAACGGCGGTATCTACGACTTCGACGCCTGGGCCATTCCGAAGGGCGCGAAAAACGTCGAGGACGCGAAGAAGTTCATCGCCTACTCGGTGCAGCCTGAGCAGCAGAAGATCTACTCGGAAAACATCGCCTACGGCCCGGCCAACTCCAAGGCGGTCGCGCTGCTGTCCGACGAGATCAAGAAGGACATGCCGACCACCCCGGAAAACATCGCCAACCAGGTGCAGATCGACGTGGCGTTCTGGGCTGACAACAGCGAACAGCTGGAACAACGCTTCAACGCCTGGGCGGCCAAGTAAGTCGTCCTGATGGAGCGTCGGTGTGAACCGGCGCTCCCCGTTTTCCAAGATTTCCGGAGTTCGCTATGGCCATCGCAGTGCCCCTCAAAGAAGGCGCAGGTCCCACCCTCAAGCAGCGTCTGGCGCGTGCCGAGCGGGTCAACCGCTTCAAGGCGCAGGCGCTGATCGCACCGCTGGCGCTGTTCCTGCTGCTGGTGTTTCTCGTGCCGATCGCCGCGCTGCTGTACAAGAGCGTCGGCAACCCCGAGGTGGTGAGCGGCTTGCCGCGCACCGTGGTCGCCGTGGCCGAGTGGGATGGCAAGAGCCTGCCGGGCGAGCCCGTTTACAAAGCGCTGAGCGAAGACCTCGCCGAATCGCGCAAGAACCAGACCCTGGGCGATCTGTCCAAGCGTCTGAACATGGAACTGGCCGGCTACCGCAGCCTGCTGGCGAAAACCGCCCGGGCCCTGCCGTTCAAGAGCGAGCCTGCTTCTTATAAGGACGCGCTGCAGGAGCTGGACGAGCGCTGGGGCGACCCCGCCTACTGGCAGGCGATCCGCCGCAACACCAGCACCGTGACCCCGTTCTACCTGCTGGCGGCCCTCGATCACCGCATCGACGACCTCGGTGAACTGGCCCAGGCCACCCCTGACCAGTCGATCTACCTGGACATCTTCACCCGTACCCTGTGGATGGGCTTCGTCATCACCGCCATCTGCCTGGTGCTGGCCTACCCGCTGGCGTACCTGCTGGCCAACCTGCCGACCCGGCAGAGCAACCTGCTGATGATTCTCGTGCTACTGCCGTTCTGGACCTCGATCCTGGTGCGGGTGGCGGCGTGGATCGTGCTCCTGCAATCCGGCGGCCTGATCAACAGCGCGCTGATGGCCATCGGCATCATCGACAAGCCGCTGGAACTGGTGTTCAACCGCACCGGCGTGTACATCTCGATGGTGCACATCCTGCTGCCGTTCATGATCCTGCCGATCTACAGCGTGATGAAGGGCATCTCGCCGACCTACATGCGGGCGGCGATCTCCCTGGGCTGCCATCCGTTCACCAGCTTCTGGCGCGTGTACTTCCCGCAGACCTACGCCGGCGTAGGCGCCGGGTGCCTGCTGGTGTTCATCATGGCCATCGGTTACTACATCACCCCGGCCTTGCTGGGCAGCCCGAACGACCAGATGGTCAGCTACTTCGTGGCCTTCTACACCAACACCAGCATCAACTGGGGCATGGCGACCGCGCTGGGCGGCCTGCTGCTGCTGGCCACCGTGCTGCTGTACCTGATCTATAGCTGGCTGGTCGGCTCCAGCCGCCTGCGTCTGAGCTGAGGAGCGAAGTCATGCTGAGTCCGTACATGTCGCCCGTCGAGCGGGTCTGGTTCTACAGCTTGCGCATTCTCTGCGGGCTGATCCTGCTGTTCCTGGTGTTGCCGGTGCTGGTGATCATCCCGCTGTCGTTCAACTCCGGCAGCTTCCTGGTCTACCCGCTGCAGGGCTTCTCGTTGCAGTGGTACCACAACTTTTTCGCCTCCGACGAGTGGATGCGCGCCCTGACCAACAGCATCATTGTCGCCCCGGCGGCCACGGTGCTGGCGATGGTCTTCGGCACCCTGGCGTCCATCGGCCTGACCCGCGGGGACTTCCCCGGCAAGTCGCTGGTCATGGCCCTGGTGATTTCGCCGATGGTGGTGCCGGTGGTGATCATCGGTGTGGCCAGCTACCTGTTCTTCGCGCCGCTGGGGCTGGGCAACAGCTTCCTGTCGCTGATCCTGGTACATGCGGTGCTGGGTGTGCCGTTCGTCATCATCACCGTGTCGGCCACGTTGCAGGGCT
>DQAA01000099.1:181-5283 GCA_003523465.1 Pseudomonas sp. | reverse complement strand
GCCCAAGCCCGTAGCCCAGGCCCCGGCGCAAACCCAGGCCAGCGCCAGCAAGGTCGACCCGAACGGACTGCCGGTCAGCTGGTCGGTGCAACTGGCCAGCCTGTCCAACCGCGCCAGCGCCGATACACTGCAGAAAACCCTGCGCAGTCAGGGCTATAACGCCTATATCCGCTCCGCCGAAGGCATGAACCGGGTGTTCGTCGGGCCGGTCATCGAGCGTGCCGAAGCCGAGCGCCTGCGCGATGTCATCAGTCGCCAGCAGAAACTCAAGGGTTTCGTTGTCCGTTTCCAGCCTGAACGTGGCTGAAATCCGCCGTCCAGCGCCTGCGCCGGACGGCAAATCACCGCTTACCCATAGTCCTTCGCTCTGGTAAAATGCGCCGCCTCAACCGTTTGCAGGCAACACCGTGGCATTTACCTGGGTCGACTGGGCGATTCTCGCGATCATCGCCATTTCTTCGCTGATCAGTCTCAAGCGCGGCTTCGTCAAGGAAGCTCTCTCTCTGCTTACCTGGATCGTCGCCGGTGCGGTGGCGTGGATGTTCGGCGGCTCCGCAGCGCAGTATCTCGACAGCTATATCCAGACGCCGTCCGCCCGTGTCATCGGCGGCTGCGCCATCGTTTTCGTCGCGACCCTGCTGGTCGGGGCGATGATCAACTTTCTTCTCGGCGAGCTCATTCGCGTTACCGGACTGTCCGGGACCGATCGCTTCCTCGGCATGGCCTTCGGCGCCGCCAGGGGTGCATTGCTCGTCGTGGTCGCCGTCGGGCTGCTGAGCCTGGGGCCGGTACAACAGGATCCATGGTGGCAAGAGTCCCGGCTCTTGCCACAATTTCTATTGGTGGCTGACTGGTCGAAGAACCTCATCCTGGGGTTGACCAGCCAGTGGCTAGCCAGCGGAATCAGCGCTCCCGCTGATATTCCGTTCAAGGAACAGCTCCTGGGGCCAAAAGTCCCGTGAGCACCGTTCAATCCAGTTTCATTAAGTAGGGGTTGCGTCGCATGTGTGGCATCGTCGGTATCGTCGGTAAGTCGAACGTCAATCAGGCGCTGTATGACGCGCTTACGGTCCTCCAGCACCGCGGCCAGGACGCTGCCGGTATCGTGACCAGCCATGATGGCCGGTTATTCCTGCGCAAGGACAACGGCCTGGTCCGTGACGTCTTCCAGCAGCGCCATATGCAGCGCCTGGTCGGTCACATGGGCATCGGCCATGTGCGCTACCCAACCGCGGGCAGCTCAACCTCGGCCGAGGCCCAGCCGTTCTACGTCAACTCGCCGTACGGCATCACCCTGGCGCACAACGGCAACCTGACCAACGTCGAGCAGCTGGCCAAGGAGATCTACGAGTCCGACCTGCGCCACGTCAACACCAACTCCGACTCGGAAGTCCTGCTCAACGTCTTCGCCCACGAGCTGGCGGTGCGCGGCAAGCTGCAACCGACCGAGGAAGACGTGTTCGCCGCCGTCACCGACGTGCACAACCGTTGCGTCGGCGGTTACGCGGTCGTCGCGATGATCACCGGCTACGGTATCGTCGGCTTCCGTGACCCGAACGGCATCCGTCCGATCGTCTTCGGCCAGCGTCACACCGACGAAGGCGTCGAATACATGATCGCCTCCGAAAGCGTCTCCCTCGACGTCCTCGGCTTCACCCTGATCCGTGACCTGGCACCGGGCGAAGCGGTGTACATCACCGAAGAAGGCAAGCTGCACACCCGTCAGTGCGCAACCAGCCCGAAACTCTCGCCGTGCATCTTCGAACACGTCTACCTGGCCCGTCCCGACTCCATCATCGATGGCGTGTCGGTGTACAAGGCGCGCCTGCGCATGGGCGAGAAGCTGGCCGAGAAGATCCAGCGCGAGCGTCCTGACCACGACATCGACGTGGTCATCCCGATTCCGGACACCAGCCGCACCGCGGCCCTGGAACTGGCCAACCACCTGGGCGTGAAGTTCCGCGAAGGCTTCGTCAAGAACCGCTACATCGGCCGGACCTTCATCATGCCGGGCCAGGCCGCACGGAAAAAATCCGTACGCCAGAAGCTCAACGCCATCGAACTGGAATTCCGCGGCAAGAACGTGATGCTGGTGGACGACTCCATCGTGCGCGGCACCACCTGCAAGCAGATCATCCAGATGGCCCGCGAAGCCGGCGCCAAGAACGTCTACTTCTGCTCGGCCGCCCCGGCCGTGCGCTTCCCCAACGTCTACGGCATCGACATGCCGAGCGCCCACGAGCTCATTGCTCACAACCGCAGCACCCAGGATGTCGCCGACCTGATCGGCGCCGACTGGCTGGTCTACCAGGACCTGCCTGACCTGATCGAAGCGGTTGGCGGCGGCAAGATCAAGATCGAGCACTTCGACTGCGCGGTATTCGACGGCCAGTACGTCACCGGCGACGTCGACGCAGCCTACCTGGAACGGATCGAGCGGGCCCGCAACGACCTCGCGAAAGCCAAGAACCAGGCGGTCAGCGCGATCATCGACCTCCACAACAACTGATATAGGAGCAACGGCATGACACAGGAATGGGATGCCGGGCGCCTGGACAGCGACCTCGAAGGGGTCGCTTTCGATACGCTGGCGGTACGCGCCGGCCAGCATCGCACGCCGGAAGGTGAGCACGGCGACCCGCTGTTCTTCACCTCCAGCTACGTGTTCCGTACTGCGGCCGATGCCGCAGCGCGGTTCGCCGGCGAGGTTCCAGGCAACGTCTATTCGCGTTACACCAACCCTACCGTCCGGGCTTTCGAAGAGCGCATCGCCGCCCTCGAAGGCGCCGAGCAGGCGGTTGCAACCTCCACCGGCATGTCGGCGATCCTGTCCACGGTCATGGCGCTGTGCAGCGCCGGCGACCATGTGCTGGTTTCGCAGAGCGTGTTCGGTTCGACCATCAGCCTGTTCGAGAAGTACTTCAAGCGCTTCGGCGTGCAAGTGGACTACGTGCCGCTGGCCGACCTGAGCGCCTGGGAACAGGCGATCAAGGCCAACACCAAGCTGCTGTTTGTCGAGTCGCCATCCAACCCGTTGGCCGAACTGGTCGATATCGCCGCACTGGCGGAAATCGCCCACGCCAAGGGCGCGCAACTGGTGGTGGACAACTGCTTCAGCACTCCGGCCCTGCAGCAGCCGCTGCAACTGGGTGCGGACATCGTCGTGCACTCGGCCACCAAGTTCATCGACGGCCAGGGTCGTTGCATGGGCGGCGTGGTCGCCGGGCGCAGCGAGCAGATGAAAGAAGTGGTGGGCTTCCTGCGCACCGCCGGTCCGTCCCTGAGCCCGTTCAACGCGTGGATCTTCCTCAAGGGCCTCGAAACCCTGAACCTGCGCATGCGTGCCCACTGCGCCAATGCCCAGGCCCTGGCCGAGTGGCTGGAGCAGCAGGACGGTATCGAGAAGGTTCACTACGCCGGGCTGCAAAGCCATCCGCAGCACGATCTGGCCAAGCGCCAGATGAAAGGCTTCGGCGCGGTGGTGAGCTTCGAGGTCAAGGGCGGCAAAGAGGGCGCCTGGCGCTTCATCGATGCCACCCGTCTGATCTCGATCACCGCCAACCTCGGCGACAGCAAGACCACCATCACCCACCCGGGCACCACCTCCCACGGCCGTCTGTCGCCGCAGGAGCGTGAAGCCGCCGGTATCCGCGACAGCCTGATCCGTGTCGCCGTGGGCCTGGAAGACGTGGCCGACCTGCAAGCCGACCTCGCCCGTGGCCTGGCGGCGCTGTGATCGACTGGTCGGTTGCCGAGAGCAACCATAACGGTCGTGTGGCGCTGGTTACCGGCGCCGCCCGCGGCATTGGCCTGGGCATCGCTGCCTGGCTGATCGCCGAGGGCTGGCAGGTGGTCCTGACCGACCTTGACCGCGTACGCGGGTCCAGGGTCGCCAAGGTGCTGGGCGATAACGCCTGGTTCGTCGGGATGGATGTTTCAGACGAGGTCCAGGTCACCATGGCGGTGGCCGAGGTCCTCGGTCAGTTCGGTCGCCTCGATGCACTGGTGTGCAACGCGGCGATCGCCGATCCGCACAACACCACCCTTGAAAGCCTCAGCCTCGCTCACTGGAACCGTGTCATGGCGGTCAACCTGAGCGGGCCGATGTTGCTGGCCAAGCATTGTGCGCCTTACCTGCGGGCGCACTGCGGGGCCATCGTCAACCTGACCTCGACCCGTACCCGCCAGTCCGAGCCGGATACCGAGGCCTATGCGGCGAGCAAGGGCGGATTGCTGGCCCTGACCCACGCCCTGGCCATGAGCCTGGGCCCGGAGATTCGCGTCAATGCGGTCAGCCCCGGCTGGATCGATGCCCGTGATCCCTCCGCGCGGCGTGCCGAACCTCTTAGTGATGCCGATCATGCCCAGCATCCGGCGGGCAGGGTAGGGACGGTGGAGGATGTGGCGGCGGCGGTGGCCTGGTTGCTGTCGAAGAACGCGGGCTTCGTCACCGGTCAGGAGTTCATCGTCGACGGCGGCATGACCCGCAAGATGATCTACCAATGACAGCCGGCAATTGCCGGCTGTGTTGTCTTGTGGAATTGGCGGTTTGTGCTACCGCCCGGGATTGAGGCATTGGAGGAGGGAATCAACTTTTTTGCCCTTTTTGAAAAAAACTTCAATGGGGCTATTGACTTAGGTTCGTTACCTGCGTAAATTTCGCGGCCTCAGCGAAGCAAACGTAACAAAGCAGAAACACAGCGAAAGCGGTGGAGAAGCCAAAAAGTTAAGTTTGATGAGTTTGGGTGATTAGCTCAGCCGGGAGAGCATCTGCCTTACAAGCNNCAAGCAGAGGGTCGGCGGTTCGATCCCGTCATCACCCACCACTTCCTGAGATGTTCCTGGCCCGGATCGCTTCGAAAGAAACGGTCTACCAGAGAGGAACAGGACGCAAGTCCACTATGCGCAGCGGTAGTTCAGTCGGTTAGAATACCGGCCTGTCACGCCGGGGGTCGCGGGTTCGAGTCCCGTCCGCTGCGCCACTTTTCTCCAGATCGGTTCATGACCGGTTTGTGGTCCGAAGGCACCGAAGCCTTCAGGCCTGATCCCAGTTTCAAGCAGGCGAAAGTCTGTGAGATACGCAGCGGTAGTTCAGTCGGTTA
>DQAA01000099.1:0-156 GCA_003523465.1 Pseudomonas sp. | reverse complement strand
GAGTCCCGTCCGCTGCGCCATATCCGCCTCGAGGCCCTTGAACTCCTCGAAGCAAAACGAAGAAAGCGACCTTAGGGTCGCTTTTTTCGTTTCTGGCGTTTCTGTTCTGAAGCGCCCCCTCAAGCTCACCGCAATCCCTTGTGGGAGCGGGTTCAC
>DQAA01000389.1 GCA_003523465.1 Pseudomonas sp. | reverse complement strand
GACCTGGTCGCTGGCGTCACGGGCCTCTGGGACGCGCTGGCGCAGGGTGTCGAAGGCCGCTTCCAGTTGCGCGCCGCGGATATCGCCGTCGCTGGCGACGAAGCTGGCCGCGTCGTCGCGGGCTTCGCGTACGACCTTGGAGTCGCGGATCGAGGTGGTGGTGTCGGACGTGAAGTCGATCGAGCGGCCAAAGGCACGGACGATGATATTGCTGGTTGCCACCAGGGTGTGCGCCTGGGCCACATCGGCCAGCAGAAGGAAACCGAGGGTCGCGGCGATCAGCGGGTTACGCATGGAGCTTCTCCGGGGAAAACGGGTGTGGTCATTGGACGAGAATTGCCTGCGCCAGTTCACGGTCGCCAGCATGAAGTTCGGGGTTCTCGTGGCGCAGCCGACGCATGACCGACTCCAGTCGCGCGCCGCTTATCCGCCCGTCGCTGGCGACGTAGGCCGCGGCGTCATCCCGGGCGACCCGAACCCACTTGCGATCGAACGGTGCGCTGGTCACCTGGCTGGTGGCGTAGCCGCTGATCACGCTGGTGGCGGTGGTCGTATCGAAGGCCAGGGCCGTTCCGGACCCGAGCAGAGCAAGCAGTACAAACAGAAAACGCATGGGAAATAATTGCCCTTGGAAACACAAGGCGTCCAAGGCTATCCCAAGCCATCAGCTCGGGCCAGAGTGTCTGGCCCGGCTGTTTTGCATGGTGTTGCCAGGAGTTTCCGGCTTACAGCGCGAGAATCGCCTGGGCCAGCTGGGCGTCGCTGGCCTGCAGGGTCGGCACCTGCTGGCGGATATGGGCGAAAGCGCTTTCCAGCTTCACGCCACGGATGTCGCCATTGCTGGCAACGAAGCTGGCGGCGTCGTCACGGGCAGCACGGACGACCTTGTCATCGCGGAACGAAGAGGTCACGTCGGAGGTGGCGTCGGTGGAAGCGGCCACGGCGCCGACCACGGAGTCGGTGGTCACGACGAAGCTGGTGGCTTGAGCGGTAGAGGCCAGTGCCAGCAACAGAGCGGCGCCAAGCAGGTGGGTACGGGTCATGATCGATCTCCTGGAAAGGACTGGGGTCTATCTGAGGTTCAGACGCACGCTCAGCCTGGTGCGCTACGCGTGGAATCAAGCTGTGTGAAAAAAAGCGTAACACGTAACAAGCGAAACGGCGTTTAGTTCAACTGTTTTGGTGTATTTTGGTTTTTCTAAAACTGTACCGGTATTAATTGCAACGGCTCTATCTCGCGTGTTCCAGAACGAAAAAACCCGTCAGCAGTCACCTGCGACGGGTTTTTGAATTCGGTGCCGGCCGAGGCCGGCGGGCCTTGCATCAACGCCAGAACGGCTTGCTCAGCTCTTCGTAGCGCTGTGCTTCGCTGATACCGGCGTCAGCCAGCAGGCGGGCATCCAGGCGAGCCAGCTGGTGGCGGCTGGAGATGCGACGTTGCCACAGAACCAGGTTGGCCAGGAGGCGCAGTGGCAGGGCAGCTTTAGGTTGTTGGGCGTTGCTTTCGAAAACCAGACCGGAACTGAGGGTACGTTCCATGATGTGCGTCCTTCCGCTTATGGCGGGATTAGATAGTGATTCAACTGGTGCCCATGATCCTCCTCCACCGTCCATAACAGTAGATACAGTTCAACTGCATTGTGATGGTCCAGTTAACTGTTTAAAGGCACTGTTGCACCCGAAATGCACGGAACTGTACTGGTGCGCACGATAGTGGTGCGTTTTTGCGATTTGGAGGGGTGGCGAGGGGGTAAATCGAGGGGTTTTGACCGGTACAGTAGTACAGTTTTCTCTGGTTGCTTTGGGCAGCTGTTCAGTCGATGGGCATTGCACCTCATCGACTGAACAGTTTTCAGGAGTCAGACGGCCAGCATGCGACCGGTTTCTTCCAGGTTTTCGTGCCAGGCCAGTGCTTCGCGCAGGATGTGCGGGGTATGACCGCCACGCTCGCAGGCGCGGGTGAAGTAGTCATTCAGCGCATCGCGGTAGGCCGGGTGGACGCAGTTGTCGATGATCTTGCGCGCCCGTTCCCGCGGCGCCAGGCCGCGCAGGTCGGCAAGGCCCTGTTCGGTGACGAGGATGTCCACATCGTGTTCGGTGTGGTCGACGTGGCTGACCATCGGCACCACGCTGGAAATCGCGCCGCCCTTGGCGATCGACTTGGTGACGAAGATGGCCAGGTGAGCGTTGCGGGCGAAGTCGCCGGAGCCGCCGATGCCGTTCATCATCCGCGTGCCGCAGACGTGGGTGGAGTTGACGTTGCCGTACAGGTCGAACTCCAGCGCGGTGTTGATCCCGATGATGCCCAGGCGCCGTACCACTTCAGGGTGGTTGGAGATCTCCTGCGGGCGCAGCACCAGCTTGTCCTTGTAGCGTTCCAGGTTGCCGAACACGTCGGCGTTGCGCCGGCTCGACAGGGTGATCGAACTGCCCGAGGCGAAGCTCAGCTTGCCGGCGTCGATCAGGTCGAAGGTCGAGTCCTGCAGCACTTCGGAGTACATGGTCAGGTCTTCGAACGGCGACTCGATCAGGCCGCACATCACCGCGTTGGCGATGTTGCCGATACCGGCCTGCAGCGGGCCGAGCTTGTTGGTCATGCGCCCTGCCGTCACTTCTTCATTAAGGAAGTTGATCAGGTGATTGGCGATGCCCTGGGTTTCTTCGTCCGGTGGCGTCACG
This sequence comes from Pseudomonas sp., assembly GCA_003523465.1. Lineage (GTDB taxonomy): Bacteria > Pseudomonadota > Gammaproteobacteria > Pseudomonadales > Pseudomonadaceae > Aquipseudomonas. The sequence goes on along the minus strand of DQAA01000389.1, from coordinate 2,859 downwards.
GTGGACGGCGAGTCCGCCTGGTTGGTGATGACGATACCGACGATCTTCGCCGGGTCGATCGGAATGGCCGTGCTGCCGATACGGTCGTCGACCTTCACCAGCGGGATTGGCGTGCGGGTCGGGCGATAGGTCGGGATATAGATGTCGTGCAGGCCTTCGAGGTTGGCGTTGTGCGCCATGTTGATCTCGATGATCACCTGCTTGGCGAAGATCGCGAAGCTTGCCGAGTTGCCGACCGAGGTGGTCGGCACGATGTGGCCCTGTTCAGTGATCGCCACCGCTTCGATGACCGCGATGTCCGGCAGCTTGAGCTGCTGGTTGCGCAGTTGCTCGACGGTTTCCGACAGGTGCTGGTCGATGAACATCACCTTGCCGTCGTTGATGGCCTTGCGCAGGGTGCTGTCCACCTGGAACGGCATGCGACGGGCCAGTACGCCGGCTTCGGTCAGCTCCTTGTCCAGGTCGTTGCCCAGGCTGGCACCGGTCATCAGGCTGATTTTCAGCGGTGATTGCTTGGCCCGTTCGGCCAGCGCGTGGGGGACGGCCTTGGCTTCACCGGCGCGGGTGAAACCGCTCATGCCAACGGTCATGCCGTCCTCGATAAGGCCGGCGGCGTCGGCCGCGCTCATGACTTTACTGTGCAGCGAGGACAAGCGAATACGATCACGGTACATGGATTGTTATCTCGGGTATTAAAACCAGGAGCGCAGTCTATTGCTTTCCCACAAACCCGTCCCACGACCAAGGTCGAATGTGAAGCCCTGAAATAGAGCCTTCCGTCGGCCAGCCGGGGACGAAAAAGCCCCGGTCGTTACCGAACCGGGGCTTATTGTCACAGCGGCAAAGGGTGCTTATTCCACTGCCTTGACCATGTCCTCGATGACCTTCTTGGCATCGCCGAAGACCATCATGGTCTTGTCGAGGTAGAACAGTTCGTTGTCCAGGCCGGCATAGCCGCTGGCCATCGAGCGCTTGTTGACGATGATGGTCTTGGCCTTGAAGGCTTCGAGAATCGGCATGCCGGCGATCGGCGACTTGGGATCGTTCTTCGCCGCCGGGTTGACCACGTCGTTGGCGCCAAGCACCAGGACCACGTCGGCCTGGCCGAACTCGGAGTTGATGTCCTCCATCTCGAACACCTGGTCATACGGCACTTCGGCTTCCGCCAGCAGTACGTTCATATGCCCGGGCATGCGACCGGCCACCGGGTGGATCGCGTACTTCACGGTAACGCCGGCGTGGGTCAGCTTCTCGGTCAGTTCCTTCAGCGCGTGCTGGGCACGGGCCACCGCCAGGCCGTAGCCGGGCACGATGATCACGGTGTCGGCGTTGCTCAGCAGGAAGGTGGCGTCGTCGGCGGAGCCGGATTTCACCGGTCGCGCTTCCTGTGCTCCTGCCGGGCCGCCGGCATCTGCCGCACCGCCGAAACCGCCGAGGATTACATTGAAGAAGGAACGGTTCATCGCCTTGCACATGATGTACGAGAGGATGGCACCGGACGAACCCACCAGCGAACCCGCGATGATCAGCATCGAGTTGTTCAGCGAGAAGCCGATACCGGCCGCCGCCCAGCCCGAGTAGCTGTTGAGCATCGACACCACTACCGGCATGTCGGCGCCGCCGATCGGGATGATGATCAGCACGCCCATGACGAAGGCCAGGGCCAGCATCACGGCGAAGGCGGTGTAGTTGCCGGTGAAGGTGAACACCAGGCCGAGGCCGATGGTCGCCAGGCCGAGCACCAGGTTCAGCTTGTGCTGCCCGGCGAACTGTACCGGTGCGCCCTGGAACAGGCGGAACTTGTACTTGCCGGAAAGCTTGCCGAAGGCGATCACCGAGCCGGAGAAGGTCACCGCACCGATGGCTGCGCCGAGGAACAGCTCCAGGCGGTTGCCGGTCGGGATCGGATCACTGATGGCGCTGACGATACCCAGGGACTGCGGCTCGACCACGGCGGCAATGGCGATGAATACCGCGGCCAAGCCGATCATGCTGTGCATGAAGGCCACCAGCTCCGGCATCTTGGTCATTTCCACGCGCTTGGCCATGATCGCGCCGGCGCTGCCGCCGACCAGCAGGCCGACGAGCACGTAGGCGATGCCATCAGTGGCCAGCTCGGCGCCCAGCTTGTAGATCAGGCCGACGGTGGTGAGCACCGCGAGGGCCATGCCAAGCATGCCGAACAGGTTGCCGCGACGAGAGGTGGTCGGGTGCGACAGGCCTTTCAGGGCCTGGATGAAGCAGACCGACGCCACCAGGTAGAGAAGTGTTACCAGGTTCATGCTCATCTTTACTTCTGCCCCTCAGCCTTCGCGGCCTTCTTCTTGAACATCTCCAGCATGCGCCGGGTGACGAGGAATCCACCGAACACGTTCACCGCTGCCAGGGCCACCGCGAGGGTGCCCATGATCTTGCCCAGCGGGGTGACGGTCAGGGCTGCGGCGAGCATGGCGCCGACGATGACGATGGCGGAAATGGCGTTGGTGACCGCCATCAACGGGGTGTGCAGCGCGGGGGTGACGTTCCAGACCACGTGGTAACCGACATAAATGGCCAGCACGAAGATGATCAGGTTATAGACGCCGTGGGAAATCAGCATGTCTTCCATTGCCCTGCTCCTTATCCGTTCTTGCGGATGACCTGGCCGTCGCGGCACATCAGGCACGCGGCGACGATGTCGTCTTCGAGGTTGATCGTCAGCGCGCCGTCCTTGTCGAACAGCAGCTTCATGAAGTCCAGCAGGTTGCGTGCGTACAGCGCCGAGGCGTCCGCGCCGACCTGGGCTGGCAGGTTGGTCGGGCCGACGATGGTCACGCCGTTCTCGACCACGACCTGGTCGGCCACGGTCAGCGGGCAGTT
>DQAA01000388.1 GCA_003523465.1 Pseudomonas sp. | reverse complement strand
ATCAGGGTCGATCATCAGCGGTACGCCGCTGCGTTGCACGATCAGCAGGGGTTCGTCACCGGCCTGTTCGGCCCCGTGATCGGCGCGCACCCGCCACGGCAATTGCGGCGGCTTGGCGCCATAGCCACGGCTGACCACACCAACCCGCAGGCCACGCTGGCGACAATGTTCGATGAGAAAGAGGATCAGCGGCGTTTTCCCGGTGCCGCCGACGGTGATATTGCCCACCACCAGCACCGGCACCGGCGCGCGATAGATAGTGCCCTCACCTGCCAGGAAACGCTGGCGCTTGCCGCGCACCACCTTGCGGTACAGGGCTTCGAGCGGCGACAACAGGGTGAGCAGCGGATGGCCCTTGTACCAGGCCTCCAGCAAACGATCGGAAAAAGCCATCAGGGCGTCCCCGGCGCGGCCTCGACCGTGGTCATGCGCAACTGGCTGAATCCAAGCTTGCCGGCCGCGTCCATCGCCGTCACCACCGACTGGTGCGGTGTCTTGCCGTCGGCGCTGATCGCCAGCGGCAGCTTGGTGTCACCACCGGATTCCTTCTGCAGGGCTTCGGTCAGGGTCGCCAGGTCACTCTTGGGCAGCAGGTGATTGTTCACCGAATAGACGCCTTCGGCGCTGATGGTGATTTCCACGAGCTTCTGCTCGGACTCCGCCATCGGCGCGCCACTGGAGGCTTCCGGCAACTCGACGCGCAGCTGGGTTTCACGGGTGAAGGTGGTGGTGACCACGAAGAACAGCAGCAGGATGAACACTACGTCGATCAACGACGCCAGGTTGATATCGACGTTCTCACGCCGCTTGCGCCGGAACTTCACGCCTTGCCCTCGGACAGATCGACATCACGGTCGCCCTGTACCACTTCCACCAGCTTGATCGCCTCCTGCTCCATGCCGACTACCAGTTCATCGATACGGCGCTGCAGGAAACGGTGGAAGAACACTGCCGGAATACCGACCATCAGGCCCGCAGCGGTGGTGATCAGTGCCTTGGAAATACCGCCGGCGAGAACCGCGGCGTTGGCAGTCATGCCCGAGCCCATGAACGAGCTGAAGATATCGATCATGCCCAGTACCGTACCGAGCAGGCCCAGCAGCGGCGCCATGGCGGCAATGGTGCCGAGGGCGTTGATATAGCGTTCCAGCTCATGGATGACCCGGGCGGCAGCTTCCTCGATGCACTCCTTCATGATCTCGCGACCATGCCGGGAATTGGCCAGGCCCGCGGCGAGGATCTCGCCCAGCGGCGAATCGGCGCGCAATTCCTTGAGCTTTTCGGTGGTGAGCTGCTTGTCCTTGATCCAGCGCCAGACCTGCCCGAGCAGGTGCGGCGGGGTCACGCGACTGGCGCGCAAGGTCCACAGTCGTTCAGCGACGATAGCCATGGCAGCGATGGAACTCAGAATGATCGGCAGCATCATCCAACCACCGGACTTGACCAATTCCCACACAGTTAGGACCCCCTCGGAAAAAGTTCTGCACTCTACCATAGGGGCCGTGGCTGCCGAAGGCTGTCATGTCGGTTCGCGCCAGAATCTGCGCTGCTCGCGCAGGCCGCGTGGCGCGCTGAAACTACCCAGGCGCAAATGCACGGCGCCGAGCAGCGCGGTGTCGTAAGTGGCGATGTGTCGCGCGGCGTAACGGGCCATGACCAGCGGCGAAGGATGCCCGAAACCGTTGTGACGGCCGCGGGAAATGAAGGCGCCGCGCGGTGCCAGGACATTCAGGAGGCGCGAACTGGAAGACGTGCGACTGCCATGATGAGGCGCCTGCAGCCAGTCCACCGGACCAGCCTGCGGGCCTAGCAGCCAGGCTTCCTCGGCGAGGCGGTCGATATCGCCGGCAAGCAGCAGGGATTCGCCCGAGGCTTCCACTTTCAAGACGCAGGAGTGCTGGTTGCTGTCGTCGGCATCCGCCCATTGCCAGAGCGAGAAGCGCACTTCATCCCACTCCCACGTCTCTCCCGTACTACACGGTTCCGCCACCAAATCCTCGGTGACCTCGCNNCCCGCCGCACCGGCAAGCCGCGCTTGACCGCCAGCGCGCCGCCGGCATGGTCGGCATGGGCATGGCTGATCAGCATCAGGTCCAGCTCCCGGACACCGAGCTTGAGCAAGGTCGGCAGCACGATGCGCTCGCCCAGGTCGACCTCCGCCCGTGCGGGACCAGCATCGTAGAGCAGCGCATGATGACGGGTGCGAAGGATGTAGGACTGCCCTTGGCCAACATCCAGTTGCCAGACGTCCACCTGCCCCGGGGGAACCGCCTCGCGCGGAATGAAGCCGGCCAGCAACAGCAAGGGCCAACCCAGTACGCGTATCGGCAAACCTGCGGGAAGCAGGAGCAGAAGCGCCCCGATACAGACCAGCAGCCAGCCCCAGAACGGCAACGCAGGAGGAATCCACGCTGGACGCCAAACGGCCATCCAGCCAAGCAGGTCGAACAGCAGGCCAAGCAAACCACCCGCCAGCCACAACAGCGCTTCCCCCACGAACGGCAGCGGCAGCAGCAAGGTCCCGGCCAGGGCCAGCGGCAACACCAGAATGCTCAACCAGGGCACCGCGATCAGGTTGGCCAGCGGCGCACTGAGACTCACCGGCAACCCCAACGCCAGCAGTGCGGGCAACAGGCCAATGGCGATAAACCACTGCACCCGCCCCCAGGCCAGCCAGAGTGGCCAGGCGCCGAGGCGGCCGCTGAGCACCAGCACCAACACCGCGACGGCGCAAAAGGACAACCAGAAACCAGGCAACAGGGCAGCCAGCGGCTGAAACAGCAATACTCCGTTGATTGCGATCAGCAACGGCCAGGCAATGCCCAGATGACGGAAACGCAAACGCCAGAGCAGTACCACCGCCAGCATGATGCAGGCGCGCTGCACAGGAACCTGAAAACCGGCCAGCAGACCGTACGCAAGTGCCGAGGCGAAGGCCAGGCCACACGCCCAGGGCAACCAGGGCTGGCGCCGGGGCCACCAGCCGAGACGGAAAAGGCCCACCACGACCCCGTAGACCAGTCCGGCCAGCAGGCCGATATGCTGCCCGGAAATCACCAATAGATGCACCGTACCGGTGGCTTGCAGGATGCTCCAGTCGTCCCGCGCCAATCCGGCACCGTCTCCCAGTACCAGCGCTGCCAGGGCCCCTTCCCGACCCTGGGCATCCACCGCCAGCAGACGCTGCCGGATGCCATCGCGCCAGGCCCCGCTGGCCGGAGTCAGGCGTTCACCATTCTTGACCGAGCCCAGCGCACCGATACCACGGGCCAGCAACGCCGCCTCTGGGTCCAGTGCATGGGGATTGAGCAGCCCTTG
>DQAA01000136.1:3147-3337 GCA_003523465.1 Pseudomonas sp. | reverse complement strand
CGGGCGCCGGTACCAGGGCGCGATCGGCGCGGGTGACGGTTGCTCCTCGGGCCAACCCTTGAACAGGCCGCGCAACACTTCCCATTTCTTGCCGATCCCCGGGATCCGCTTCATGCCGAAGCCCACCGCGATCAGCGCCCGGCGGACCCAGCCGGTGCTGGTGAAGGTGCCGAGGGTGGTGCCGGGGAGC
>DQAA01000136.1:956-3126 GCA_003523465.1 Pseudomonas sp. | reverse complement strand
CCGTCGAGGAACCAGGCGTCGATGTGCCCGTCGAGTTTTTCGAACTGCTCCCGGGCATCGCCGATCATCAGGGTCAGGCTGATGCGGCCGCTGTCGAAGAGAAACCCCTGGTAACCCTCGTGCACCGCCACGTATTGCGCCAGCAGCGCCTGGCATTGGCTCGCCATCTCCGGCCACAGGGCCAGGGCACGGCGCAGGTCGTCGCGGGTCAGGGGGAATTTCTCGGCGCTGATGAAGTGCAGGCGCGCGCTGGCCGGGGCGAGTTGCTCGAACAACTGCCAGGCGTAGAGGAAATTCAGGCCGGTGCCAAAGCCGGTTTCACCGATCACGAAGCACTCGCCCGCGCCCAGGGCGGCGAAGCGCTGGCGCAGGTCGTTCTGCTCGATGAAGACGTGGCTGGTTTCTTCCAGGCTCTGGTCCTTGGAGAAGTAGATGTCGTCGTACTGGCGCGAATGGGGGCGGCCCAGTTCGTCCCAGTCGATCTGGGCGTGGCGCGGGGCAGGGGTGTCGGTCATGAAGGGGCTCGGCAACAGCGGATGCGGCATTCTAGCCGATCGCCGGAGCGCTGTTTGATCTGGCGCAAGGCCGGACAAAAACGCTGGCAATCCGCTAGTCTTGCTTATCCAAGAAGGGAGCCCGGTATGTTCGAATCCGCTGAAATCGGTCACTCGATCGACAAAGAAACCTACGAAGCCGAAGTGCCCGCGTTGCGCGAGGCGCTGCTCGAAGCCCAGTTCGAGCTCAAGCAGCAGGCGCGTTTCCCGGTGATCGTGCTGATCAACGGCATCGAAGGCGCCGGCAAGGGCGAGACGGTCAAGCTGCTGAACGAATGGATGGACCCACGGCTGATCGAAGTGCGCACCTTCGACCAGCAGACCGACGAGGAACTCGCCCGACCGCCGGCCTGGCGCTACTGGCGCGCACTGCCGGCCAAGGGACGGATGGGTGTGTTCTTCGGCAACTGGTACAGCCAGATGCTGCAGGGGCGGGTCCATGGGCATTTCAAGGATGCCGTGCTGGACCAAGCGATCAGCGCTTCCGAGCGTCTGGAGCAGATGCTCTGCGATGAAGGCGCGCTGATTTTCAAGTTCTGGTTCCACCTCTCCAAGAAGCAGATGAAGGCCCGGCTCAAGGCGCTCAAGGACGACCCGGTGCACCGCTGGCGCATCAGCCCGCTGGACTGGCAGCAATCGGAAACCTACGACCGCTTCGTGCGCTTCGGCGAGCGGGTGATCCGCCGCACCAGCCGCGAGTACGCGCCGTGGCACATCATCGAAGGGGTCGATCCGCATTACCGTAGCCTGGCCGTGGGCAAGCTGCTCCTGGAAGGCCTGCAGAACGCGCTCAAGGCCAAGGCCATCAAGGAGCCGACGCCGATCGCGCCGCTGGGCGAGAGCATCGACGAACTGAGCCTGCTGGACAGCCTCGACCTGAGCGTTCGCCTCGACAAGCACGACTATCAAGAGCAGCTGGTCACCGAACAGGCGCGCCTGGCCGGCCTGCTGCGCGACAAGCGCATGAAGCATCACTCGCTGGTGGCGGTGTTCGAAGGCAATGACGCGGCGGGCAAGGGCGGCGCGATCCGTCGGGTTGCCGCCGGCCTCGACCCGCGCCAGTACAGCATCGTGCCGATCGCCGCGCCGACCGAGGAAGAGCGTGCCCAGCCATACCTGTGGCGCTTCTGGCGGCACCTGCCGGCGTACGGCAAGTTCACCATCTTCGACCGTTCCTGGTACGGGCGGGTGCTGGTGGAGCGGGTCGAGGGCTTCTGCAGCCCGGCGGACTGGATGCGCGCCTATGGCGAGATCAACGACTTCGAGGAACAGATCAGCAATGCCGGCGTGGTGGTGGTCAAATTCTGGCTGTCGATCGATCAGCAGACCCAGCTGGAGCGTTTCCAGGAGCGCGAGAACATCCCGTTCAAGCGGTTCAAGATCACTGAGGAAGACTGGCGCAACCGCGACAAGTGGGACCTGTATGCCAAGGCGGTGGGGGATATGGTCGACCGTACCAGTACCGAGATTTCTGCCTGGACCCTTGTGGAAGCCAATGACAAGCGCTGGGCGCGGGTGAAGGTGTTGCGCACTATCAACGAGGCCCTGGAGGCGGCGTTCCGCAAGCACAAGAAGTAAATTGCCAGGTTGACACCAAACCCTGTGGGAGCTGGCTT
>DQAA01000136.1:0-942 GCA_003523465.1 Pseudomonas sp. | reverse complement strand
GGCAAGCCAGCTCCCACAGGGCTCTCTATCAGCTTCACGATCTCCTTCCGACCCTCAATGGTTACTTTGTAATCCATTTCCTACGCACTAGACTCTCGCCATCCACCACCCCGGGCTATCGAGGCCGCAATGCATATCTCTTCCGGACGCTGGGCCTACGGGCTGTTCCTGGCGCTGTTGACCGCCGTGCTGTGGGGCATCCTTCCGGTGAAGCTCAAGCAGGTATTGCAGGTCATGGACCCGGTCAGCGTGACCTGGTACCGCCTGCTGGTGTCCGGCAGCCTGCTGTTCGCCTGGCTGGGGGCGCGGCGCGATCTGCCGTCGTTCTCCGTCCTGGGCCGTCGCGGCAAATGGCTGGTGGCGGTGTGCGTGCTGGGCCTGACCGGCAACTATGTGCTTTACCTGATCGGGCTGAACCTGGTCAGCGCCGGCACCGCGCAGCTTGTGGTGCAGATCGGCCCGGTGCTGTTGCTGATCGGCAGTGTCGTGGTGTTCAAGGAGTCGTTCACGGTGGGCCAGGGCATCGGCCTTGCCCTGTTGCTGGTGGGTTTCGGCCTGTTCTTCAACCAGCGCCTGGATGAATTGCTGACGTCCCTGGGCGCCTACACCACCGGGGTGCTGGTGATCCTCGCCGCGTCGTCGGTCTGGGTGTTCTACGCCCTCGGCCAGAAGCAGTTGCTGACGGTCTGGAATTCCAAGCAGGTGATGATGGTGATCTACCTGTTCTGCGCGCTGTTGCTGACGCCTTGGGCGCAGCCGCTGGAAGTGCTGCAACTGAGCGCGCTGCAATGCTGGCTGCTGCTGGCCTGCTGCCTGAATACCCTGGTGGCCTACGGTGCCTTCGCCGAGGCGCTGGCGCATTGGGAGGCCTCGCGGGTCAGCGCGACCCTGGCGATCACGCCGCTGGTGACCTTCGTCACGGTGGCGCTGGCAGCCTGGGTC
>DQAA01000056.1 GCA_003523465.1 Pseudomonas sp. | reverse complement strand
GTGGGAGCTGGCGTTGCCAGCGACAGGGCCCTCAGCCGGGTATCAATTCTGCTGAACGACGCTGGTCTTGCCCTGGCGGCTCTCGATCTCGCCGATCAGCTTGCGCGCCAGCGCCGGGTAGTTCTCGTCGAAATGGTGGCCACCCGGCAGCTTGAGCTTCTCGCCCACCGCCGTGGTGTCGGTACAGCCGCTTTCATCGGTCTCTTCCACGCCATACACGCAGAGCACCTTGGCCGCCGGCATCTTCGCCATTTCNNCAGCCTTCCACCTCGATCTCGAAACTGCCGCTGCGGGCGAAGGCCAGCAGGATCACGGCGTCGATGCGTTTCTGGTCTTCTTCGGGCAGGCGGTTGTAGATCGCCGGCAGGACGTCTGCGCCGAAGGAGTAGCCGGTCAGCACGAAGCGCTTGGTGCCCCATTTCTGCCGGTAGTGCTGCATCAGCTCGGACAGGTCGACCGCGCTCTGCTCCGGAGTCTTGTGCTGCCAGTAATAACGCAGGGTGTCGATGCCGACTACCGGGTAGCCGAGCTTGGCCATCTCGCCGGCGACATCGCGGTCGAGGTCGCGCCAACCGCCGTCGCCGGAGAGGAACAGGGTAACGGTGTCGGTGGTCTGGCCGGCCGGTACTTCCACCACCGGAATGCTCATGGCATTGCCGTCTTCGCCCAGCAGGGCGGTGGTCAGCTGGGCCTTGAGCACCTGCGGCAGGTGCACGTCGTAGTCGGAGATGCTGGTTTCGGCATTGGCCTGGTCGCGCACGAAGGCGGCGCTGGCGTCGTCCGGGTTGTCGTTCCAGGCCACGTTCCAATGACCGTGTGGCGCCGATTTGGCGACCGGAATGGTGCAGCCCGGACGCTCCATGTTGAAGTCCACGGAAATGGCCTGGGCCTTGTCGTCCTTCTGCGCGGCAAGCCAGTCCCAGGCCAGGTTGGCGCCCGGACCGATACCGGCGACCAGGGTCGGCGCGCCCTTGAGCTGCTGGCTGGCCAGTTGTACGGCTTGTTGTTGCAGGTTGCAGTCGTTGGGCGGCAGGGTCACCTGGACCAGTTGCGCTTCACCGCTCTGGCTCAGGTCCAGCAACTGCTTGTCGCTCAGCAGTTGCTCCTGCGGGGAGGCGATCACCACCCGAGCCTTGGCGTCGGTGCCGGGGGTGGCACGTACCAGGTTGCTGCCGTCGCTCAGGGTGATGTGCTCCAGGTGAGCCTGCGGAGCGGGGCGGGTCCACAGCCAGAAGCCTGCCGCCGCTGCCAGGAGCGCTGCGATCAGTGCGGCGAGCAGGTAATACCAGTAACGTCGAATCATCAGCGTTTCACCAATCCTGTAAGGCCGCCCGCAATCAGGGCGGCAGTGTCGGCCAGTGCGACCAGCGGATCGAGTCCGGCGGGGACGGCCATGTAACGGGGTTCCCAGTCAGGCTGGAATTTGTCTTTGAAGCGGCGNNTACGGCGCAGGCCCTGGAAGTTGTAGAGCTGCTCGCCGCGCTGGAACACCATCGAGCCCAGGCGCTGGGTCAGTGGCGCACCACGGCGCGGCTGCAGGCCCGACAGCGGCACCATGCCCAGGCTGAAGCGTGCGTATCCGTGCTGTTTATAGTGCTGGATCAGGCCGATCATCATGAATTCCATGGTCGCTTTCGGCGCCTCCGGATGGGCGCGCATCAAGTCGAGACTGGCCAGTTCGCGACTATGGGTTTCCAGCAGGTTGGCAAAGGCCACCGGCTGGCCCTGGAAGCGGATCAGGGCAATGCGGAAGTGCTGCAGGTAGTCCGGGCTGAAACGGCCGAGGGAGAAGCCTTTCTCGCGCACGTTCTTGCCGGTGAGCCAGGCGTCGGAAATGACCTTCAGCTCATCCAGCGGCGCCTGACCGGGCTCGTGGATCTCCAGGCTCAGGCCATCGCGGCCGCCCCGGTTCCAGGTGTAGCGCAGGTCCTTCATCTCCTTGCCCTTGGCTTCCAGGTCGAAGCGCAGCAGGTTGACCCGTGCCTCCTCGCCCAGCTTGATCGCGGTCAGGCCGATGTCCATGTAGAACGGCAGGTTCTCCGCGCGCACCTGGTAGAACACCGGGCGGGCGTGGTGGATATCGCAGAGGTCGCGGAACTGCCAGATCATCTCGGCGCGGCGCTGGGTCGGGCCGATCGGGTCGTACAACGCTACCAGGCTGCGGCCGCGGCGCGCATACATCAAGAACGCATCATCGTTGGGGTGGAACAGCAGCGCCTTGTCCCCGGTCAGGGCCAGGCCACCGTCGGGCTGGTCCGAGGACAGCAGGATGCGGTTGGCGCGTTGCAGCTCTTCTGCGGTGGGCAGGTGGATGGTCGGGCGGGCGGTACGCAGCAGCCAGGTCAGGGCCAGCACCACCAGCAGCACGGCGCTGCCCAGGGCCGAGCGCAGGCCCCGCGGGGCGTCTGCGTCGAGGGTGAACTGCCACCACAGCTGATGGCTGTAGGGGACGTCCTGGTAGGCGAACAGCAGCAGCCAGATCGAGGCACCGACCACGCAGGCGCTGGCCACCAGGTAGATCGGCGAAAACGGCAGTTCCAGCAGGCGGCTCGGGCGGTAGAAAGAGCGGCGGAACAGGGCCAGCAGGCTCGCGGTGAAGATCATGATGCTGGCTTCTTCCCAGTCGAAGCCCTTGAGCAGGGAGAGCAGGGCGCCGACCAGCAGCAATATGGTGGTCAGCATCCAGGCGGCCGACAGGCGTCGGCGCAGGCCCTGGGCCAGCAGCAGGCAGAGCACGCCGATCAGGCTTGCGCCGAAGTGCGAGGCGTCGATCAGGCGGTGCGGGATCAGGAAGCCGAGATGCTTGAGGCGGGTGTCGATTTCCGGTGTGGCACCGGAGAACAACAGGACTACGCCGGAGAGGAAAACCAGTACCGCCAGCACTGGAGCGGCCAGGCCGGAAGCGACCTTGATCGCCTGCTGGGCAAACAGGAAGCGGCGCGCTTCGCTGGCCAGCAGGATCACGCAGGCCACCAGCATCGGCAGGACCACATAAATCAGGCGGTACAGCAGCAGGGCGGCGGCCAGTGGTGCGGCACCCAGTTGGTCGGCGAAGGCGGCCAGCAGAATCGCCTCGAACACGCCGACGCCACCGGGAACATGGCTGAGCACGCCAGCGGCGAGTGCCAGCAGGTAGACCAGCAGGAAGGCGCCGAACGGCGGGGCTTCGGGTAGCAGCAGGTAAAGCACGGTCGCGGCGGCG
>DQAA01000048.1 GCA_003523465.1 Pseudomonas sp. | reverse complement strand
CCGGCGACCACCTGGGCGCCGTGGCCGAAGTGGCCCGGGCCGAGAGCATTTCCCGGGTCCTGTACCCGGCCGATAGCACCGAGGCCGGCTAGGAGTTGCGCCTGCGCCAGGAATACTTCTTCGTCTCGGCCTCGCTGCAGGACCTGCTGCGCCGCCACCTGAACATGCACGACACCCTGCTCAACCTGCCCGAGCAGGCGGCCATCCAGCTCAACGATACCCACCCGTCGATCGCCGTTGCCGAGCTGATGCGCCTGCTGGTCGACCAGCACGAAGTGCCGTGGGACACCGCCTGGAAACTGACCGTCGACACCCTCGCCTACACCAACCACACCCTGCTGCCCGAGGCCCTGGAAACCTGGGCGGTGAACCTGATGGAGCGCATGCTGCCGCGGCACATGCAGATCATCTACCTGATCAACGCCTACCATATCGATGCCCTGCGGGCCAAAGGCATCCATGACTTCGACGTGCTGCGCGCGGTGTCGCTGATCGAGGAAGACAACGGCCGGCGGGTGCGCATGGGCAACCTGGCGTTCCTCGGCTCCCACAGCGTCAACGGTGTGTCGGGGCTGCACACCAAGCTGATGCGCAGCACGGTGTTCTCCGAACTGCACAAGCTCTACCCGGAGCGGATCAACAACAAGACCAACGGCATCACCTTCCGCCGCTGGCTGTACCAGGCCAACCCCAAGCTCACCGCGATGCTGGTGGATGCCCTCGGCGAGGACCTGCTGGACAGCCCGGAAACCAAGCTGCGCGGCCTGGAACCCTTCGCCGACAAGCCGGCGTTTCGCAAGAAGTTCGCCGAGCAGCGCCTGCACAGCAAGCGCGCCCTGGCGAGCATCATCCAGGAGCGCGTGGGTATCACCGTCAATCCGGAGGCGATGTTCGACGTCCAGGTCAAGCGCATCCACGAATACAAGCGCCAGTTGCTCAACCTGATGCACACCGTCGCCCTGTACCAGGCGATCCGCGCCGAGCCTGGCACCGACTGGGTGCCGCGGGTGAAGATCTTCGCCGGCAAGGCGGCGGCCAGTTATCACCAGGCCAAGCTGATCATCAAGCTGGCCAACGATATCGCCCAGGTGGTCAACAACGACCCGACCGTGCGCGGCCTGCTCAAGGTGGTGTTCCTGCCCAACTACAACGTCAGCCTGGCGGAAAGCATCATTCCGGCGGCGGACCTCTCCGAGCAGATTTCCACCGCCGGCTACGAGGCCTCGGGCACCAGCAACATGAAGTTCGGCCTCAACGGCGCGCTGACCATCGGCACCCTCGATGGCGCCAACGTGGAGATGTGCGAGCAGGTCGGCGCCGACCACATGTTCATCTTCGGCCTGACCGCCCAGCAGGTGGAAAGCCGCAAGCGCAACGGCGATTTCGGTGCCAGCCCGATCATCGGCGCCTCGCACCGGCTCAACGACGTGCTCCAGGCGATCCGCGGCGGGGTGTTCTCGCCGGACGATCCGGCGCGCTACGTCGGCCTGGTGGATTCGCTGGTGGCCTACGACCGCTTCCTGCTCTGCGCCGACTTCGACGCCTACTGGGAAGCCCAGCGCCGGGTCGACGAGCTCTGGCACGAGCCCAATCGCTGGTGGCGCTCGGCGGTGCTCAATACCGCGCGGATGGGCTGGTTCTCCTCGGACCGGACCATCGGCGAATACGCCCGGGAAATCTGGACGGCCCTGGAATGACCGGGCTTGACCCGGCGGACGGTGTGAACCCAAAGGGCTTTTCACCGTCTGATCGGGCAAGCGTGTCCTGATGCTCGCCCGCGCAGGTCTCTCCCTGTAAACTGCGCGGGTTTTTCCTGATCCCTCATTCCTTCGGAGCCATACATGTCCCGCGTTACCCTGAGTCGCTATCTGATTGAGCAGACCCGTAGCAACAGCACCCCTGCCGATCTGCGCTTCCTCATCGAAGTGGTGGCGCGCGCATGCAAGGAAATCAGCCACAACGTGTCCAAGGGCGCCCTCGGCGGCGTGCTGGGCAGCATGGGCACCGAAAACGTGCAAGGCGAAGTCCAGAAGAAACTGGACGTGATTTCCAACGACATCCTGCTCGAAGCCAACGAGTGGGGCGGTCACCTGGCCGGCATGGCGTCCGAAGAAATGGACAACGCCTACCAGATCCCCGGCAAATACCCGAAAGGCGCCTACCTGCTGGTCTTCGACCCGCTGGACGGTTCGTCGAACATCGACGTCAACGTCTCGGTCGGTACCATCTTCTCGGTACTGCGCTGCCCTAACGAATACCTGAGCCAGAACGAAAGCCTGAACGAAAAGGCCTTCCTGCAACCAGGCACCAAGCAGGTCGCCGCCGGCTACGCGATCTACGGCCCGCAGACCATGCTGATCCTGACCCTGGGCAACGGCGTCAAGGGCTTCACCCTGGACCGCGAGCTGGGCAGCTTCGTCCTGACCCACGAGAACATCAAGGTTCCGGAAACCACCGCCGAATTCGCCATCAACATGTCCAACCAGCGTCACTGGGAAGAGCCGGTGACCCGTTACGTTGGCGAGCTGCTGGCAGGCGAGACCGGCCCGCTGAAGAAGAACTACAACATGCGCTGGATCGCCTCGATGGTGGCCGACGTGCATCGCATCCTGACCCGTGGCGGTCTGTTCATGTACCCGCGTGACGCGCGCGAGCCGTCCAAGCCGGGCAAACTGCGCCTGATGTACGAAGCCAACCCGATGTCCTTCATCATCGAGCAGGCTGGCGGCGCGTCCACCGACGGCAAGCAGCGCATCCTCGACATCCAGCCGGACAGCCTGCACCAGCGCGTTGCGGTCTTCCTCGGTTCGAAAGAGGAAGTCCAGCGCGTCACCGGTTATCACCAGGAGTAACCACGTCATGCTCGCACCTTGGCAGCCGCTGCTGGAATGGTGGTTCGGATGGGGCACCAGCCCGCAGGACGTCGCTGACGAGAAGAGCACGCTGTGGTTCGGCAAGCAGCACGATGCCGAAGCGCAGGAGCGCTTCGGCCCGCTGGTCGAGCAAGCGCTGGCTGGCGGGTTGGATGAGTGGTTGCAGAGTCCGCAGGGCTGGCTGGGTCTGGTGTTGTTGCTGGACCAGTTGCCGCGGATGATCCACCGCGATACTCCCCGCGCTTTCGACGGTGACCGCCGCGCGCAGGTTCTGGTGATGCAGGGCCTGGACCGGGCCTGGGATTACCAATTGCTGCCGCTGCAGCGGGTGTTCATCCTGCTGGTGCTGGAGCATGCCGAAGTGCTCGACTGGCAGAACACCTGCGTCGAGCGCTACCAGACCTTGCTGGCGGCGCAGCCTGCGGCGGATCGGCGGTTGTTCGAGGGGTTCCTCGATTACGCCGAGCAGCATCAACGGGTGATTGCGCGGTTCGGCCGGTTCCCGCACCGGAACCTGGTGCTGGGGCGGCCTAGTACCAGTGAAGAGATGGATTTCCTGCTGGAACCCGGCTCGCGCTTCTGAATC
>DQAA01000044.1 GCA_003523465.1 Pseudomonas sp. | reverse complement strand
GCCAGGCCCGAGCCGTCGGCGATCTGCTGGGGCGGCAGGTCCGACAGCAGGATGCTCAGGGTCGGCATGAAGAACAGCGCCACCCCGATACCCATGAACAGTTGCACCAGCGCCACATGCTGGAAGTCCACTTCGTGGGTGAACTGCGCCCGCATGAAGCAGCTAAGGCCGATCGCCAGGAATGCCAGCCCGGCCAGCAAACGCAGGTCGAAGCGATGGGCGTACTTGCCGACAAAGGGTGACATCAACACCGGCAGCAAGCCGATCGGCGCCACCGCCAGCCCGGCCCAGGTCGCGGTGTAGCCCATCTGGGTCTGCAGCCACTGCGGCAGGATCAGGTTGATGCCGAAGAACCCCGCATACCCCAGCACCAGGACGATGGTGCCGACGCGGAAGTTGCGGTGGGCGAACAAGCGCAGGTTGACCACCGGGTGCTTGTCGGTGAGTTCCCAGATGATGAACACGGCGATGAACACCACCGAGATCAGGCTGCCGACGATGATGAAGCCGGACTCGAACCAGTCAAGGTCATTGCCCTTGTCGAGCACGATCTGCAAGGCGCCGACACCGATGATCAGGCTCAGCAGGCCGACGTAGTCCATCGGCTGGCGGCTGGTCTGCACCGGCCGGGTTTTCATCTGCTGACGAACCACGGCGGCGGCGAACAGGCCGATCGGGATATTGATGAAGAAGATCCACGGCCAGCTGTAGCTGTCGGTGATCCAGCCGCCGAGAATCGGCCCGGCAATCGGCGCCACCACGGTGACCATCGCCAGCAGCGCCAGGGCCATCCCCCGTTTCGCCGGCGGATAGACCGCGATCAGCAAGGTCTGGGTCATCGGGTACAACGGCCCGGCGACCACCCCCTGCAACACCCGAAAGCCCACCAGCTCGGGCATCGACTGGGAGATCCCGCAGAGGAACGAGGCCAGCACGAATAGCAGGGTCGCCCAGATGAACAGCTTCACTTCGCCGAAGCGCCGGCTCAGCCAGCCGGTCAGCGGCAGGGCGATGGCGTTGCTCACCGCGAACGAGGTGATGACCCAGGTGCCCTGCTCCGAACTCACCCCGAGGTTGCCGGAAATGGTCGGCAGCGCCACGTTGGCGATGGTGGTGTCGAGCACCTGCATGAAGGTCGCCAACGACAGGCCTATGGTGGTCAGCAGCAGGCTCGGCGGGGTGAACGAAGCCTGGTTGCTCATCGCACGGCCGTCTTGTCGCTGGCACTGTTGTCGTGGATCAGCCGGGCGATCAGGGTGTCGGCCTCGGCCAGCTGGCGGTCATAGACCTGGGTGGCGAAGCTGGCCTTTTGCGGCGGCTGCTGGGCCAGCACCGGGCCGCTCTGGTCGTGGAGATCGACATCCACCACGGTCGACAGGCCGATACGCAGCGGATGCGCCGCCAGTTGCTCGGGGTTGATGTGCACCCGCACCGGCACGCGCTGGACGATCTTGATCCAGTTGCCGGTGGCGTTCTGCGCCGGCAACAGGGCGAAGGCGCTGCCGGTGCCGGCGCCGAGGCTGTCGATGGTGCCGCTGTACTTCACTTCGCTGCCGTACAGGTCNNTCTGGCGCAGTTGGGTTTCCTTGAAGTTGGCATCGATCCACAGCTGGTCAAGCGGGATCACCGCCATGGTCGCGGTGCCCGGTTGCAGGCGCTGGCCCAGTTGCACGGTGCGCTTGGCGACATAGCCGGTAACCGGCGCCACCAGGGTGGTGCGGGCGTTGCTCAGGTAGGCCTGGCGCAACTCGGCGGCGGCGGCCTGGACTTCCGGATGGGACGACACCACGGTGTCGTCCACCAGCGCGGTGGTGGTGGCGAGCTGCTGCTGGGCATTGCTCAGGGCGCTCTGGGCCGAGGTNNTCCTCTTCCTGGGAAATCGCCCCGCCAGCGGCGAGGGTCTTGCGTCGGTTGTAGTTTTCCTGGGCCTTCTGCAACTCGGCCTTGCGCGCCGCAACCTGGGCCTTCTGCCCGTCGACGTTGCTGTACAGCCCACGCACCTGGCGCACCGCACGGGCCAGCTTGGCTTCGGCAGCCTGCAGGCCGACTTCGGCATCGCTCGGGTCGAAGCGGATCAGTTCCTGGCCGGCCTGCACCAGGTCGCCATCGTCGGCGCCGATGCTGATCACGGTACCGGTGACCAGCGGGGTGATTTCCACCACGTTGCCATTGACGTAGGCGTCGTCGGTGCTTTCGCTCCAGCGCCCGTACAGCTCGTGCCAGGCCCAGGTGCCGGCGCCGAGGGCGACGACGATGAGCGCCAGTCCGATCAGCCAGGTCTTGCGCTTGCGCTGGTTGTTGACGTCCTGCTCGTTGACGGCAGTGTCCGTTGGGTTAGCCATGACGAATACCTTGACGTTATGGGTGGCGAGGCGCCGGCGATGGGGTCGCGGCGTGCTGTTGTGCGGGTGCGGCGTCGTTCTGGAAGCCGCCACCGAGGGCCTGCATCAGCAGGATCGAGCGGTCGATGCGCTCGGCGTTGAGTTCAGCCAGCTGGCGCTGGGCCTGCAGCAGTTGCTGCTCGATGCTCAGCACATCGAGGAAGTTGCCGATGCCCGAGCCGTAGCGCTGCATCACCGTGTCGTAGGACTGCTGGGCGATATCGGCGGCGCGCTGCTTGGCCGCGACCTGTTCGCCGAGGGCGTGCAACTGGTCGATGCTGTCGCTGACTTCGCCAAGGGCGTTGACCAGGCTCTTGTTGTATTGGGCGACCGCCAGGTCGTAGTCGGCATCGCGGGCATCGAGGTCGGCGCGCAGGCGACCACCGTCGAAGATCGGCAGGGAAATGGTTGGGGCAATGTTGAAGAAGCGGCTTGGCGCACCGAAGATCGCATCCCCCAGCAGGGCCTGGGTGCCTGCGGCGGCGCTCAGGTTGAGGTTGGGGTAGAAACGGGTCTTGCTAGCGTCGATGGAC
>DQAA01000324.1:6877-7048 GCA_003523465.1 Pseudomonas sp. | reverse complement strand
CGCTGCTTCTGGCCGCCGGACAGCTGGCTGGGGTAGGCGTGCAGCTTGCTTTCCAGACCCAGGCGGGCCAGGTAGGCGCGGGCCTTTTCGGTGGCCTCGGCCTTGCCCAGGCCGTGGACCTTGGTCGGTGCCAGGATCAGGTTGCCCAGCACCGACAGGTGCGGGAACAGG
>DQAA01000324.1:3272-6833 GCA_003523465.1 Pseudomonas sp. | reverse complement strand
GGAACTGGATGCTGCCGCCCTGGATACCTTCCAGGCCCATCAGCACCCTCAGCAGCGAACTCTTGCCGCTACCGGACGGGCCGATGATCACCAGGCGGTCGTCGGCGCGCATGTCCAGGTTCATCCCGTCCATTACCACCAGCTGTTCCGAATAGGCCTTGCGCACGTTCTGCAGGCGGATGAAGTTGCCGCCCTGGCCCGAATCCGGGGTGAACGAAGCCTGTGGCTGGGCAGCCACCAAATGAGGAGTGGTCATTGCAGTTGTCTCCGCGAGGGCGCGCCCNNGTCGGCGGAAGTTACTGGGCTTTCTGGCCCGCGAGGATCTCGGCGGAAGCCTTGTCCACCAGCTGGTCGATCGCGCCCGAGGCGCGGCGCTCGGTGAGGTAGTCGTCGAGCTGGGCAAGGTCTGCGGCGGGTGTTTCGCGTGAGAGGGCGAAGGACACGCCCTGCTTGGCCAGGGCTGGCACCGGCAGCACTTCTTTCGTCCAGCCGTTGGCCATGGCGAACAGGTGGTTGGTGTCGTTGGCGTCGGCGAGGATGTCGGCGCGCTTGGACATCAGGGCCATGCGGGTTTCATCGGAGCCGGGCAGGCGCATCAGCTTCGCTTGCTTGATGGCGCCGGAGACCGCCTTGTCGGCGGCGGTGCCGGAGATCACGGCGATGGTCACGCCGGGCTTGTCAAAGTCGGCGAGGTCGGTGCCGGCGCTGGCGAACTTGGGGTTCTTTCCGTTGACCAGCAGGGAAATCTGGTAGTCGACGGCAGGCACCGAGAAAGCGACGGCCTTGGCCCGCTCCGGGGTGCTGTTGAGGGCCATGGCCATGTCCCACTTGCCGCTCTGGATACCGGCGACCTGGTTGTCCCAGCTGGTATCGACGAACTCGGCCTTGACCTTCAACACGTTCTCGGCGAAGTCGCGGCACAGGTCGACGAAGAAGCCGCTGTACTGCCCGCTGGCCGGGTCGCGCATCACATAGGGCGCAGCGATCGCGGCGCCGCAACGCAGCACACCGGCCTTTTGCACGTTTTGCCAGGTTTGGGTGTCGGCGTGAGCCGGGGAGTGCATCAGCAGCGTCAGTGCCGCAGTGAGGCAGGCAACGCTGCCGCCGAGTTTGCGAGAAAGGAACCGTGCCATGTTGAGTCTCTCTGGTGAGTTGTTCTTGTAGACAGACGAGCAAGCAAAAAGCGAAAGCTGTGTTCTTATTTGGATGCCGCGTTGTGTGCAGCAATGCATTCAAGTTATTTCGATCCATTCGGACTGTCAACACGCCTGAAAGAATTTTTAGAAGCAAAAACGCCCTCGCTCACCGTGGTCGGTGAATGAGGGCGTTGAGAGGAGAGGTGCGACAAAGAACCCTGTGGGAGCGGGTTCACCCGCGATGACGGTGGTGAATTCACTATCGCAATCGCGGGTGAACCCGCTCCCACAGAGTTCGCTTTACGTGGCTTCAGACGGCAGTGTCAGTCAGTTCCAGCTCGCTGAGAAACCGCTCAAGAATCATGTTTTGCCGCCGCCCCTTGCGCATGGCGATGGCGATCTTGGAGTCGAAGTACAGCCTGTCCGGATCGAGAGCGATCATCTGGCCTTTCTCCACCCAGGTCGCGGCGTAGTGATCCGGCAGGAAGCCGATGTAAGCGCCCGTCAGGATCAGGAAGGCAATGCCTTCGCGGTCCGTCGCCGAGGCGGCGAAGCTGAGCAACTGGTGCAGGCCGATCGCTTCGGCCGTCATGCGGTACGCGGGGATCACCGCGTCTGCCTGGGACAGTTGCGCATCGGTGACCGTCGCGGCCTGGGCGAA
Source organism: Pseudomonas sp. (assembly GCA_003523465.1). Lineage (GTDB taxonomy): Bacteria > Pseudomonadota > Gammaproteobacteria > Pseudomonadales > Pseudomonadaceae > Aquipseudomonas. The sequence continues at coordinate 5,036 of DQAA01000324.1, read as the reverse complement.
CAACGGGTGTTCATGGCTGCAGTACAGGTTCGAGCGTTCCTCGTACAGCAGGCTGTAGTCCAGGCCGGACAACGGGGTGATCAGCGGCACCGCACCCACGTGCAAGCGTCCGTCGATCAGGCCGCGCTCGATTTCCCCCGGCGTGCTCATGCTCAGGTTGATCCGCACGCCACTGCCCTCGGCGCGCACGGCCTTGAGTGCGTGGGTGATGCGCATCTTCGGCTGGGTCACCAGGTTGTTGACGATCGCTACGTTCAGGTCGCCGCGCAGCTGCTGGTGCATCTGGTTCACCTCACTGCGAAAACCCTCGATGGCCACCAGCACGGTCTCGCTGGCGCGCAGCACTTCGCGGCCTTCGTCGGTGAGGGCAAAACCCGCCCGGCCGCGTTGACACAGGCGCATGCCGAGGCGCTTCTCCAGGTCGCCCATGTGCAGGCTGATAGCCGAGCGGGTGATACCCAGGACGCTCTCCGCTCCGGAGAAGCTCCCGCATTCGGCCACGGTCTTGAATACCCGCAGCAACCTCAGGTCGAAATCGCTGACCTGATGCAGTGGCGTTTTTTTTGTCATAGGTGAGTAATCCGATAACCGAGTTAAAGAAAATACAGATTTAACTTACATGACGCTTCGATTCAAGCTAGCTGGCATCCACCCACCCTAGGGCTACCGCCATGAATCAGGCCTTGCAAACAACAATTCCCCTGGCCAGCGGACTTCAGTTGGACTCTCACTGGATGCCGTTCTCGTCGAACCGCAATTTCCACAAGGACCCACGTTTTATCGTCGGTGCCCAGGGCAATTGGCTGATCGACGAACAGGGTCGGCAGGTGTTCGACAGCCTGTCGGGGCTGTGGACCTGTGGCGCAGGCCACTCGCGCAAGGAGATTGCCGACGCAGTGGCGAAGCAGTTGGTGACCCTGGACTACTCCCCGGCCTTCCAGTATGGCCACCCGCTGTCGTTCAAGCTGTCGGAAAAGATCGCCAGCCTGACGCCGGGCGACCTCAATCATGTGTTCTTCACCGGTTCCGGCTCCGAAGGCAACGACACCGTGCTGCGCATGGTCCGTCACTACTGGGCGCTCAAGGGCAAGCCGCAGAAGAAGGTGATCATCGGCCGCATCAATGGCTACCACGGCTCCACCGTGGCCGGTGCCAGCCTGGGCGGCATGTCCGGCATGCATGAGCAGGGCGACCTGCCGATCCCCGGCATCGTCCACATCCCGCAGCCGTACTGGTTCGGCGAAGGCGGCGACAAGAGCCCGGAAGAGTTCGGCATCTGGGCTGCCGAGCAACTGGAGAAGAAGATCCTCGAACTGGGCGTCGACAACGTCGCCGCGTTCATCGCCGAGCCGATCCAGGGCGCTGGCGGGGTGATCATTCCGCCGGACAGCTACTGGCCGAAGATCAAGGAAATCCTCGCCCGCTACGACATCCTCTTCGTCGCCGACGAAGTGATCTGCGGTTTCGGCCGTACCGGCGAGTGGTTCGGTTCCGACTACTACGACCTCAAGCCCGACCTGATGACCATCGCCAAGGGCCTGACTTCCGGCTACATCCCCATGGGCGGCGTGATCGTCCGTGACGAAGTGGCCAAGGTGGTCAGCGAGGGCGGCGATTTCAACCACGGCTTCACCTATTCCGGCCACCCGGTAGCAGCGGCGGTGGGCCTGGAAAACCTGCGGATCCTGCGTGAAGAGAAGATCGTCGAGCGGGTTCGCGAGGAAACGGCACCCTATTTGCAGAAACGTCTGCGCGAGCTGAACG
>DQAA01000324.1:0-3265 GCA_003523465.1 Pseudomonas sp. | reverse complement strand
AGCTGGTCAAGGACAAGGCGACCCGCAGCCGTTACGAAGGCAAGGCCGTCGGCATGATCTGCCGCCAGTTCTGCTTCGAGAACGGCCTGATCATGCGCGCCGTGGGCGACACCATGATCATCGCGCCACCGCTGGTGATCAGCCGTGACGAGATCGACGAACTGGTGGAAAAAGCCCGTAAATGCCTGGATCTGACCCTGGAAGCGCTGGGCTGACGAGCTGCTAGGCTGGCATGGTGGCTTTGAGGCATGCCAAGGCGTTGAAAGGACGCCTTGGATCTTGCCAGACTAGCGCCTGTTTCCAGTCGCTCCCTGGCGCCGACAGGGCAGGCCGCGGAACAGATGGCTTTATAAAAATTCTGGAGCATTACGCATGAAGAAAATGGGCAAGACGCTGTTGGCCGTATCCCTCGGGATGCTGGTCGGTACCGTTCAGGCGGATGACAAGGTCGTCCACGTTTACAACTGGTCCGACTACATCGCCCCGGAAACCGTGGCCAAATTCGAAAAGCAGACCGGCATCAAGGTCGTCTACGACGTATTCGACAGCAACGAAACCCTCGAAGCCAAGCTGCTGGCCGGCAAATCCGGCTACGACGTGGTCGTGCCGTCGAACAACTTCCTGGCCAAGCAGATCAAGGCGGGTGTCTACCAGGAGCTGGACAAGTCCAAGCTGCCTAACTGGAAAAACCTCGACCAGGACCTGCTCAAGGCCGTCGGCGACGCCAGCGACCCGGGCAACAAATACGCCTTCCCCTACATGTGGGGCAGCATCGGCATCGGCTACAACCCCGAGAAGGTCAAGGCCGCACTGGGCATCGACAAGATCGACTCGTGGGACGTGGTGTTCAAGCCCGAGAACATGGCCAAGCTCAAGAGCTGCGGCGTGAGCTTCCTCGATGCGCCGACCGAAATGATCCCCGCCGCGCTGCACTACCTGGGCAAGCCGACCGCGAGCAAGGACAAGGCTGACCTGCAGGCCGCCGAAAAGCTGTTCATGAGCATTCGTCCGTCGGTTACCTACTTCCACTCCTCCAAGTACATCTCCGACCTGGCCAACGGTAACATCTGCGTGGCGGTGGGTTACTCGGGTGATCTGGAACAGTCCAAGGCCCGTGCCCACGAAGCCGGCGACAAGGTCAAGCTGGACTACGTCATTCCGAAAGAAGGTGCCGGTACCTTCTACGACATGGTCGCCATTCCCAAGGACGCCGAGAACGTCGAAGCCGCCTACAAGTGGATGGACTTCCTGATGCAGCCGGAAATCATGGCCGAGATCACCAACTCCGTGCGCTTCCCGAACGGCAACAAGGCGGCGACCCCGCTGGTCGAGAAGGACATCTCCGGCGACCCGAGCATCTACCCGTCGGATGAAGTGAAGAAGCAGCTGTACGCCATCAGCGACCAGGACCCGGCCACCCTGCGCCTGGTTACCCGTAGCTGGACCAAGATCAAGTCGGGCAAATAAGTCGACCTGAGCCCGGGGCGCGGCGAAAGCCGCGTCCTTGACGGGCTGTAACAGAAATTTATTTTTGCTGGATGGGTGTAACGAAGGTAAGTTGCGCGCCGGTTCGGTGATCCGGCAGTCATTTCTGCCGCTCGCCACACGGGCACTAAATGTAGAGGACCTCCACTTGTCTATTTCCGTACTTCGCAAGGCCGTCCTGGCTGGAGCGGGTCTGACGCTGGCTTGCAGCGTCCAAGCGGCGCCCACGGTGCACATTTACAACTGGTCGGACTACATCGGTCAGACCACACTCGCGGACTTCGAAAAGACCACCGGCATCAAGCCGCTGTATGATGTTTTCGACTCCAACGAAACCCTGGAAGGCAAGCTCCTGGCCGGTCGCACCGGCTATGACGTGGTGGTGCCGTCCAACCATTTCCTCGGCAAGCAGATCAAGGCCGGCGCGTTCCAGAAGCTCGACCGTGCCCAGCTGCCGAACTGGAACAACCTCGATCCGGCCCTGCTCAAGCGCCTCGAGCGCAACGATGCGGGCAACCAGTACGCCGTGCCTTACCTGTGGGGCACCAACGGCATCGGCTACAACGTCGAGAAGGTCAAGGCGGTGCTCGGCACCGACAAGATCGACTCCTGGGCCATGCTGTTCGAGCCGGAGAACATCAAGAAACTCTCCAGCTGCGGCGTCGCCTTCCTCGACTCGGCGGATGAAATGCTGCCGGCGATGCTCAACTACCTGGGGCTCGACCCCAATAGCCAGGACCCCAAGGACTACAAGAAGGCCGAGGAAAAACTCCTCGCCATTCGCCCCTACGTGACCTACTTCCATTCCTCCAAATACATCTCCGACCTGGCCAACGGCGACATCTGCGTGGCCGCCGGTTTCTCCGGCGATGTGTTCCAGGCCAAGGCCCGCGCCGAAGAAGCCGGCAAGGGCGTGGAAGTGGCTTATGTGATCCCCAAGGAGGGCGGCAACCTCTGGTTCGACATGCTGGCAATCCCCAAGGATGCCGGCAACGTCAAGGAGGCCCATGCCTTCATCAACTATCTGCTTGAACCTGCGGTTATCGCCCAGGTCAGCGATTACGTCGGTTACGCCAACCCGAACCCCAAGGCTGGCGAGCTGATGGACCAGGATGTCCGTAAAGACCCGGCGGTCTACCCACCGCAGGAAGTGATCGACAAGCTCTACGTCAATTCCGAGCTACCGCCCAAAGTGCAGCGTTTGATGACCCGCATCTGGACCAAGGTCAAGTCGGGTAAATAACAAATACGGACCCGCCACGGCAGGGGCGGGTGCAGAACATTCTGTTGGGAGTTTCACACATGGCAGTTGCCTCCGGCGCCTATAAGAAAGCCCTCGAAGGCGACCAGCAACCCAAGCAGGTGCTGGTCAAGATCGACAGGGTCACGAAGAAGTTCGACGAAACCGTCGCGGTGGACGATGTCTCCCTCGAAATCAGGAAGGGCGAGATCTTCGCCCTGCTCGGCGGCTCCGGCTCGGGTAAATCGACCCTGCTGCGCATGCTGGCCGGTTTCGAGCGTCCGACCGAAGGACGCATTTTCCTCGATGGCGTCGACATCACCGACATGCCGCCGTACGAGCGGCCGATCAACATGATGTTCCAGTCCTACGCGCTGTTCCCGCACATGACCGTGGCGCAGAACATCGCCTTCGGCCTGCAGCAGGACAAGATGCCCAAGGCCGAGATCGAAGCCCGTGTGGGCGAGATGCTCAAGCTGGTGCACATGACCCAGTACGCCAAGCGCAAGCCGCACCAGCTCTCCGGCGGCCAGCGCCAGC
>DQAA01000210.1:3928-4944 GCA_003523465.1 Pseudomonas sp. | reverse complement strand
TGGATGCGTGTCATGCTGGCCGGACCTGATGAAGATGAATCAGTGGATGGTCTTCAAGGCCTCGAAGCAGGCCGAGAACAGAAAAAAGGGCGGCCATTATTGCAAGTAATTCTTGTTAGCAGAAGTAATAAAGTAGCTTTTTTTACCGCGCTCGCTAGCCGCCTATCGATTTTGACGGGATAGTTCAGGTCTTTTATTACGGGAGTTTCAGCATGTCAGCACCCTCAGTCCTGGTCGTCGGCTGCGGCGATGTCGGTGGCCGCCTGGCCCTCCAGATGCTCGCCGACGGTTGGTCGGTCAGTGGTTTGCGGCGCAATGCCAGCGCCATTCCTGCGGGTGTCACGGCGATTGCCGCCGATCTCGAACAGCGTGAAATTCCTGCGGATTGGCCGACGATGGCGCCGGATTACCTGGTCTACTGCGTGGCTGCGAGCCAGCATGACGAGCCCGGTTATCGAGCGGCCTACGTGGAAGGATTGCGTAATGTGCTCGGCTGGCTGGCCGAGAAGGGGCAGGCGCCGCGTCGTCTGCTCTTCGTCTCCAGCAGCAGTGTGTTTGCCCAGCAGGGCGGCGAGTGGATCGACGAAACCGCAGAAACCGCGCCGCAGGAATACTCCGGCCGGGTGATGCTGGAGGCCGAGCGTCTGGCGCTGGAGAGCGGGATTCCGGCCAGCGTGGTGCGCCTGACCGGCATTTACGGTCCGGGCCGTGAATGGCTGTTGAGCCAGGTGCGCCAGGGTTATCGGGTGACCGAAGAGCCGCCTTTGTATGGCAATCGCATCCATGCCGAGGATGCTGCCGGCCTGCTGGCCTACCTGCTGCGTGCCGATCAGGCCGGACGGGCGCTGGACGACTGCTACATCGGTGTGGACGACGCGCCCGCGCCGTTGGCCGAGGTGGTGGCCTGGCTGCGCGAGTACATGGGCGTTACCGAATGGTCGGAGCAGCAGCGGGTGCGGCGTACCGGTAGCAAGCGTTGCAGCAACGCCCGGGCCCGGGCGCTTGGCTGGGAGCCG
>DQAA01000210.1:0-3899 GCA_003523465.1 Pseudomonas sp. | reverse complement strand
AGCCAGCGGCGAGCGCCCGGACGCAGTTCGGGCATCTCGTCGGGCTGGGCTTCGTTGACGGCCTGGAAGATCTCCAGCTGCTTGCCGTCACGCTTGAAAATCCACGGGTTGCCCTGCTGGTTGCGCTCCAGCCACAGGCTGTCGTACTTGCCGGTCATGGTCGCGCAGTCGCCCGCCAGGCACAGGGCGTAGCGATCGAGGTTGGGCAGGCCGTCGAGGCCGCCATTGTCGCGAAAACGCACGGTGCCGCCCTGGCCCGGACCTTCCAGCACCTGCCAGTCACCCTTCATGTAAGCGCCGTAGAGGGCTTTTTCGAAGATTGCGCCCGGTGGAACATCGGCGTCGATCAGGTTGCTGCTGCGCTGGAAGCGTTGCTCCGGGGCCCAGTCGCTGGTCGCCTGGACCAGTTCCTTACCGTCCAGCTCGAGGTTTTCCACCTGGTCGCCGTCCAGCTGCACTTGCCAGTGGTTGTCGTCGACCGCTTTCAGCCGGCCTTCGACCAGCTCGAAACCATTGCTGTAGCTGGCCTGGCCCGCCGCGATATTGACCTTCCACTCGAAGTTCGGACCATTGCGCTCCAGCGCATAGCGCAGGCCGGTGCCCTTGGAGGCAGCGTCGATCGCGGCCTGGTTGATCCAGATGCCGTTGTAGTCTTCGGGTTTGTGACTGGCGCAACCGCCCAGCAGTGCGGCAACCAGGGAAAGGGCAAGCGCGTGGCGCATGACGGGGTCCTTCAGGAAAAGATACGGCGAGCCGGACGGCTCGCCGCAGGGGGTATCACTCGAGAACCAGGATGGCGTCCATCTCGACCTGCGAACCGCGTGGCAGGGCGGCAACGCCGATGGCCGCGCGGGCAGGGTATGGCTGCTCGAAGTAGCGGCCCATGACTTCGTTGACCTTGGCGAAGTGGCTCAGGTCGGTCAGGAAGATGTTCAGCTTGACGATGTCCTTGAAGGAACCACCAGCAGCTTCGGCCACGGCCTTGAGGTTCTCGAACACCTGGACGGTCTGGGCTTCGAAGCCTTCGACCAGTTCCATGGTCTTCGGGTCCAGCGGGATCTGGCCCGACATGTAGACGGTGTTGCCCGCCTTGATCGCCTGGGAGTAGGTGCCGATGGCGGCAGGTGCCTTGTCGCTGTTGATGACGGTCTTGGTCATGGTGACTCCTTGCAAGGGAAGGGCTACGCGCGCATGCGGGTGATTCGGATGACGCCCGTCAGGGCGCGCAGTTTCTTGATCACGCGGGCCAGGTGCACGCGGTCGTGCACGCTGACCACCAACTGGACGACGCTGATGCGGCCATCGCGCTCATCCATGCTGATTTTCTCGATGTTGCCGTCTGCGGCGTTGACGCTGCTGGCCAGCAGGGCGATCAGGCCGCGCTGGTGTTCCAGCTCGACGCGCAGTTCGACGTTGAACTCGCCGGTGACGTCCTTGGCCCAGGACAGCTGGATGCATTTTTCCGGGTTGTGGCGGATTTCGCTGATGTTCCGGCAGCTCTCCAGGTGCACCACCATGCCCTTGCCCGCCGACAGATGGCCGACGATCGGGTCCCCGGGGATCGGCGTACAGCACTTGGCGTAGCTCAGCACCAGGCCTTCGGTACCGCGGATCGCCAGCGGGCCTTCCGGGTTCGGCAGTTGCTCGCCCTCGGTGGACAGCAGCCGGCGGGCGACCACGTAGGCCATGCGGTTGCCCAGGCCGATATCTTCCAGCAGGTCTTCGATCAGTTCCAGGCGGTACTCGGCGAGCATGGCCTGGATGCGTTCCGGCGAAATGCGGTCGAGGGCGCTGTCGAAGCCGTTCAGTACCTTGTTCAGCAGGCGTTCGCCGAGGTTGATCGACTCGGAACGACGCTGCAGCTTGAGGGCGTGGCGGATGTGGGTCCGCGCCTTGCCGGTAACCACGAAGTTGAGCCAGGCCGGATTCGGCCGGGCGCCCGGCGCGCTGACGATTTCCACGGTGGAGCCGCTTTGCAGGGGCTCGGACAGCGGTGCCAGGCGACGGTTGATGCGGCAGGCGATGCAGCTGTTGCCGACGTCGGTGTGTACCGCGTAGGCGAAGTCGACCGCGGTGGAGCCTTTCGGCAGCTCCATGATGCGGCCCTTGGGCGTGAATACGTAGACCTCGTCCGGGAACAGGTCGATCTTCACGCTCTCGATGAATTCGAGGGAGTTGCCCGCACGTTGCTGCAATTCCAGCACACCCTTGACCCACTGCCGCGCACGGGCGTGGGTGCCCTTGGGTTGCTCGTCATCGCTGGATTTGTACAGCCAGTGGGCCGCGATGCCGTTGTTGGCCATCTCTTCCATCTCGCGGGTGCGGATCTGGATTTCGATGGGGACGCCGTGCATGCCGAACAGCGTGGTGTGCAACGACTGGTAGCCGTTGGCCTTGGGAATCGCGATGTAGTCCTTGAAGCGGCCCGGCAGCGGCTTGTACAGGTTATGCACGGCGCCGAGCACGCGGTAGCAGGTATCGACCTTGTCGACGATGATGCGGAACGCATAGACATCCATGATCTCGTTGAAGGCCCGGCGTTTGCCGCGCATCTTCTTGTAGATGCCATAGATGTGTTTCTGCCGGCCGCTGACCTCGCCCTGGATACCATCGACCGCCAGGCAGTGGCTCAGCGACTCTTCGATCTTGTTGACGATTTCCTTGCGGTTGCCGCGAGCGCGCTTGACCGCCTGGTAGATGCGCGCCGAGCGCATCGGATACATCGCCTTGAAACCCAGGTCCTCGAACTCGATGCGCACGCTGTGCATGCCGAGACGGTTGGCGATGGGGGCGTAGATCTCAAGGGTTTCCTTGGCGATGCGCCGGCGTTTTTCGCCGGACAGCACCTCGAGGGTACGCATGTTGTGCAGGCGGTCGGCCAGCTTGACCAGGATCACGCGGATGTCCCGGGCCATGGCCATGGCCATCTTCTGGAAGTTTTCTGCCTGGGCTTCGGCCTTGGTCTCGAAGTTCATCTGGGTCAGCTTGCTGACGCCATCGACCAGCTCGGCGACGGTCTCGCCAAACTGTGAACTGAGGGCTTCCTTGGCGATGCCGGTGTCTTCGATCACATCGTGCAGCATGGCGGCCATCAGGCTCTGATGGTCCATGTGCATGTCGGCGAGGATGCTGGCGACCGCCAGCGGATGCGTGACGTACGCCTCGCCACTGCGGCGGCGCTGGCCGTCGTGGGCCTGCTCGGCGTAGAAATAGGCTCGGCGTACCAGGTTGACCTGGTCGGGGCCGAGGTAGGCCGACAAGCGATCGGCGAGGGCATCTATACTCGGCAAGATTCGACCTCCTGCCGAGGATAGGGGACCCGCGCCGTACAACGTCGACCAGGCATGGACTTAGACGGCCTCGTTGGCCTCGTCCTCGAACGCGGTGAAGACCGGATCTTCAGTGACGATATCTTCTGCAGCGATGAATTCAGGGGTAACGATGCCTTCGGCGATTTCGCGCAGGGCGACGACGGTAGGCTTGTCGTTTTCCCACGCCACGCGTGGCTCTTTGCCGCCGGTCGCCAGTTGACGGGCGCGCTTGGTGGACAGCATGACCAGCTCAAAGCGGTTATCAACGTGTTCCAGGCAGTCTTCAACGGTTACGCGGGCCATGGTGTTCCTCGAATAGCGAATGCGGTGTTCTGCCCAAGAATGGGCGAGCGGACTCGGCAGTTTAAAAAATCACCAGCCTTTAGGGAAGCGCTGATTTCTGCCGCAGATCCTGAATATGCTGACGATACCTAGTTGTAAGCGTCTATTTCAATAGTCTTCATCTATTGCTCAGATCAGCGCATTGCGCAGGCGCGGCGTCAGTTCGTCGAACAGGGTCTGCACCGAGCGCAGGGCGCGGCAACCCGGGCGTGTCAGCAGCCATAGCTGGGTGTCGCAGCCGGGCAG
>DQAA01000434.1 GCA_003523465.1 Pseudomonas sp. | reverse complement strand
GAGAGATTAAATGGGGCGTCAAGGGCTGATTTGAAACTTTTTCAAAACAGCCCTGAAACAAGCCTGAAACAGCACTGACACCCATATAAGGAGGAAACCTCCTTATTCAGCCTTCAGGGTGATCCGCGCAAATGCCTTCTTGCCAGCTTGGCAGACGTGAGTCTTGCCGACAGCGAAGACAAAGCCACGATCGACGACTTCGCCATCGACACGAACACCGCCGGACGCCAGCAGGTCACGCGCCGCTGCAGAGTTCTTCACCAAGCCCGCTTTGTTCAGCACGGCCGAGATCGGCATATCTTCCGCAGCAACCACCTCGACCTCAGGCAGATCTTCCGGCAGCTCGCCATCCTTCATACGGTTGCCCGCCGCACGGTGCGCATTGGCCGCCGCTTCTTCACCATGGAAACGAGCGACGATTTCCTCTGCCAGCTTGATCTTGATGTCGCGCGGGTTCGTACCAGCAGCCACATCGGCACGGAAACCTTCGATCTCTTCCATGGAGCGGAAGCTAAGCAGCTCGAAGTAACGCCACATCAGCGTGTCAGGAATCGACACCAGCTTGCTGTACATCACACCCGGCGCTTCCTGGATGCCGACATAGTTACCCAGGGACTTGGACATCTTCTTCACACCATCGAGACCTTCCAGCAATGGCATGGTCACGATGTTCTGTGCTTCCTGACCATAGCTGCGCTGCAGTTCGCGCCCCATCAGCAGGTTGAACTTCTGGTCGGTACCACCCAGCTCGACGTCCGCCTTCAATGCAACCGAGTCGTAGCCCTGCACCAACGGGTAGAGGAACTCATGGATGGCAATCGGCTGGTTGCTGGTATAGCGCTTGTCGAAGTCATCCCGTTCGAGCATGCGAGCAACGGTGTACTGCGAAGCCAGACGAATGAAGTCAGCCGGCGTCAGCTTGTCCATCCAGGTGGAGTTGAACGCCACCTCGGTCTTGGCAGGATCAAGAATCTTGAAGACCTGCTGCTTATAGGTCTCGGCATTATCCAGCACCTGCTCACGGGTCAGTGGCGGGCGGGTTGCGCTCTTGNNGGGTCGCCGATCATGCCGGTGAAGTCACCGATCAGGAAAATGACCTGATGCCCCAAGTCCTGGAACTGGCGCAGCTTGTTGATCAGCACCGTGTGCCCCAGATGCAGATCAGGTGCAGTGGGGTCGAAACCCGCCTTGATGCGCAGCGGCTGACCCCGCTTGAGTTTCTCGACCAGTTCGGACTCGACCAGTACCTCTTCCGCACCACGCTTGATCAGCGCTAGCTGCTCTTCAACCGACTTCATACACAGACCCGCAGGCTCAGATTCAAAGGGCCCCAACCATACAAGATCAGCCATCAATTACAAGATCCGGGGCCGGATGTGACCCGCAGCCCTGCAGATGACGTCTGCGCGCTTGCCTTGAAGGGGATTTGGTTATATTTTATACAGTTATTTCATCTTCATCATGTCATTCATCTTTTCCTTTTCATCTATTTCAAAGTCTATTCATCCATGACCAACGAACCGACTAAAGCGCCTCCGCTTTATCCGAAGAGCCACTTGCTGGCCGCCAGCGGCATCGCTGCCTTACTCAGCCTGGCCTTGCTGGTATTCCCTTCAAGCGAAGTAGAAGCCAAACGAACCACCCTGAATCTGGAACTGGAAGCACCGGCCGAGCAACTCAAAGCCCAGCCGGAGCAGCCACTGACTGCGGACGAATCCACCGCCTCGCCATTTGCCCAGATCGACAACGCAACGCCACCGACCGAGGACACCGCCAAGTCCGAAGCTGCCGAAAAGCCAGCAGAAGTCGCCGAACGAGAGCCCGCCAAGGAATCCGGCCATCGCGAAGTCACCGTTGCCCGCGGCGACACCCTTTCTACCCTGTTCGCCAAGCTCGGCCTGCCTGCCAGTGCCGTGCACGAAGTGCTGGCCAGTAACAAGCAGGCCAAGCAGTTCAGCCAACTCAAGAATGGCCAGGTGCTGCAGATTGAACTGGACAAGGACGGCCAACTGGCCAGCCTCCACAGCAAAGTCAGTGACCTCGAAACCATCCGCCTGACCAAAAGCACCAACGGCTACGCCTTCAACCGTGAAGTGACCAAGCCCGTAACCCGCTCCGCATATGTGCATGGCGTAATCAAAAGCTCGCTATCGGCCTCGGCCCAGCGTGCCGGCCTGTCGCACAACATGACCATGGATATGGCCAACATCTTCGGTTACGACATCGACTTCGCCCAGGACATCCGCCAGGGCGACGAATTCGACGTGATCTACGAGCAGAAGATGGTTGACGGCAAGGTCGTCGGCACCGGCAACATCCTCTCCGCGCGCTTCACCAACCGCGGTAAGACCTACAGCGCCGTGCGTTTTACCAACAAGGCCGGCAGCACCAGCTACTACACCGCCGACGGCAACAGCATGCGCAAGGCGTTCATCCGTACCCCGGTAGACTTCGCCCGTATCAGCTCGCGCTTCTCCGCAGGCCGCAAGCACCCGATCCTGAACAAGATCCGCGCCCACAAGGGCGTTGACTACGCCGCCCCGCGCGGTACACCGATCAAAGCAGCTGGCGACGGCAAGGTCCTGCTCGCCGGTCGTCGTGGTGGTTATGGCAACACTGTGATCATCCAGCACGGCAGCACCTACCAGACCCTCTATGGCCATATGCAGGGCTTCGCCAAGGGCGTGAAAACGGGCGGCACCGTGAAACAGGGCCAGGTCATCGGCTATATCGGCACTACCGGCCTGTCCACCGGACCGCATTTGCATTACGAGTTCCAGGTCAACGGCGTGCACGTAGATCCACTGGGCCAGAAACTGCCAATGGCCGACCCGATTGCCAAGGCCGAACGGCAACGCTTCATGCAGGTCAGCCAACCATTGGTGGCCCGCATGGACCAGGAAAAAGCCACCATGCTCGCTTTGAACAAGCGCTGATCCATGGCCCTTTACCTGGGAGTGATGTCCGGTACCAGCCTCGATGGGCTGGACATCGCCTTGATCGAAAACGAGCCGCGAGTCTCTCTACTCGCCACCCACTACATCCCCATGCCCGAACCGCTGCGCCTGGCGATGCTCGCCCTATGCGCCAGCGGCCCGGACGAGATCGCCCGGGCCGCGCTGGCAGAGGCCGAGTGGGTCCGTCTTGCAGCCCAAGGCATCCAGCATCTGCTCGATGCGCAGGGGCTTCGTCCTGAGTCCGTTCGCGCCATTGGCAGCCACGGCCAGACGATCCGCCACGAGCCCGCCCGCGGCTTTACCGTACAGATCGGCAACCCAGCCCTGCTCGCCGAGCTGACCGGTATCAGTGTCGTCGGCGATTTCCGCCGTCGCGATGTCGCCGCCGGCGGCCAGGGCGCACCACTGGTTCCTGCCTTCCACGATGCGTTGTTCAACAAACAGGGCGAACGCCTGGCTGTGCTCAATGTCGGCGGATTCAGCAACCTCAGCCTTATCGAACAGGACAAACCCGTCGCTGGTTTCGACTGCGGCCCCGGCAATGTTTTGCTGGACGCCTGGATCAACGAGAAGCAGGGCCGTGGCTACGATGCCAACGGCGCCTGGGCCGCCAGCGGCAAGGTCCTGCCAAACCTGCTGGGCAGTCTGCTCAGCGACCCGTTCTTCGCCGGCACCGGCCCCAAGAGCACTGGCCGCGAACTGTTCAACCTGCCGTGGCTCCTGCATCACCTGAGTGCACAGCCGGCCTGCGCCGATGAGGATGTCCAGGCCACCCTGCTGGAGCTGACAGCACTGAGCATCGTCGACTCGCTGAAGAAGGCCCAACAGGACACCCAGTCCCTGCTGGTTTGCGGCGGCGGCGCGCACAACGGCGCGCTGATGGTACGCCTGGCGACCCTATTGCCCGCCACCCGGGTGAGTAGCACTGCAGAGTTCGGCGTCGACCCGGATTGGGTCGAAGCCATGGCCTTCGCCTGGTTGGCCCATTGCTGCCTCGAAGGTATCGCCGGCAACCGGCCGAGCGTCACCGGCGCCCAGGGCTTGCGGGTTCTCGGCGCCATCTACCCGGCATAAATCCCAGAAAGCAAAACGCCGCGCATAAGCGCGGCGTTTTGTTGAGGATTGGCGTATCAGATCGAGAACGAGGAACCGCAACCGCAAGTGGTCGTGGCATTCGGGTTCTTGATGATGAAACGCGAACCTTCCAGACCTTCCTGGTAGTCCACCTCAGCACCTGCCAGGTACTGGAAACTCATCGGATCGACCACCAGGGCCACGCCCTCGCGCTCGACGATGGTGTCGTCTTCCGCGACGTCTTCATCGAAGGTAAAGCCGTACTGGAAGCCGGAGCAGCCACCGCCCGTCACGAAAACCCGCAACTTCAGACGATCATTGCCCTCTTCGTCAACCAGGGTCTTCACCTTGTGCGCGGCGTTATGCGTGAACTGCAAAACCGTAGGGGTGAAGGATTCGACGCTCATGCTGAATATCTCCCGGCGCTATACCGCCATGGTGCGTGATGGCGCGCATTATCCGCTTCCCCGAGAAAATCGGTCAACTATAGAAGCGCTATCAGGCTACAAGCGGAAAGTATAACTCCCGCTTGCAACCCGACAGACCGACGCTTACGGCATCAGGCCGGCATGGGACAGCCCCAGACGCTCGTCCAGGCCGAACAGGATATTGAGGTTCTGCACCGCCTGGCCGGATGCGCCCTTGACCAGGTTGTCGATGACCGACAGCACCACCACCAGATCGCCGCCCTGTGGACGATGCACGGCGATACGGCAGACGTTGGCGCCCCGCACGCTGCGGGTTTCCGGATGACTACCGGCTGGCATGACGTCGACGAACGGCTCATCGGCATAACGCTTCTCGAACAGCGCCTGCAGGTCCACCGAGGTATCGGCGACGGTCGCGTACAGGGTCGAATGAATACCGCGGATCATCGGGGTCAGGTGCGGCACGAAGGTCAGGCCGACTTCACCACCGGCAGCACGGCGCAGGCCCTGGCTGATTTCCGGCAAGTGACGGTGCCCCTTTACCGCATAGGCCTTCATGCTTTCGCCCGCCTCGCAGAACAGCGAACCAACGCTTGCGCCACGACCGGCACCGCTGACACCGGACTTGCAGTCGGCGATCAGGCGCGAGGCATCGGCGATACCCGCTTCCAGCAGCGGCAGGAAGCCCAGCTGGGTGGCGGTCGGGTAGCAACCCGGCACGGCGATCAGGCGGGCCTGGCGGATCTGCTCGCGGTTGACTTCCGGCAGGCCGTATACGGCGTCCTTCAGCAGCTCGGGGGCGCCATGCGGCTGGCCGTACCACTTGGCCCACTCATCGGCGTCCTGCAGACGGAAGTCGGCGGACAGGTCGATGACCTTGGTCCCCGCAGCCAGCAGCTCACCGGCCAGGGCGTGGGCAACACCGTGGGGAGTGGCGAAAAACACCACGTCGCAGGCGCCCAGAGTTTTGATGTCCGGCACGCTGAAAGCCAGGTTGTCGTAATGGCCTCGCAGGTTCGGATACATGTCAGCCACCGGCATGCCCGCTTCCGAGCGGGAAGTGATGACTGCGACTTCAGCCTGAGGATGCTGTGCCAGCAGACGCAGCAACTCGACACCGGTGTAACCCGTGCCGCCGACGATACCGACCTTGACCATTAACTGCCCCCTATCAACGAACCGACTGGAAAACCAGTGATGATAGGGGCCCGTCGTTACAGCCACAACCGTTGAGATGACGGCTGCCGCGCCTAACCACTACTATCTGACGACCGTGAACCGCCAAGGACTAAAAAACATGCTGTACCTCTGGATCAAAGCCCTGCATATCGTCAGCGTCGTCTGCTGGTTTGCCGGCCTCTTCTACCTTCCACGCCTGTTCGTCTATCACGCCGCGAGCGAAGACCAGACCAGCCGCGACCGCTTCGTGGTCATGGAACGCAAGCTCTACCGCTTCATCATGGGCCCGGCCATGATCGCCGTTTACATCTTCGGTATCTGGATGCTGGTCCTGAACCCGGGCTGGCTGAGCCAGGGCTGGTTGCATGCCAAGCTGACCCTGGTATTCCTGCTCACCGGCTACCATCACATGTGCGGCGCCAACGTGAAACGCTTCGCCCGCGGCGAAAACGCCCGCAGCCACACCTACTTCCGCTGGTTCAATGAAGTCCCGGTGCTGTTCCTGCTGCTCATCGTAATTCTGGTGGTCGTCAAACCGTTCTGACTGTAGCCACCGCCAACGCGAGAAACTGCCATGTCATTGCCCGCTTTGCTCGAACAACGCTTGCGCCTGCCCGTGGTGGCGGCGCCGATGTTTCTGATCTCGAACCCGCAACTGGTCCTGGCCTGTTGCCGCAATGGCGTGATGGGCAGCTTCCCCGCGCTGAACCAGCGTGACACCGCAGGTTTCAAGGCCTGGCTCGAAGAAATCGAAACGGGCCTGGCCGATATTGCGAACCCGGCACCCTATGCGGTGAACCTGATCGTCCACCAGAGCAATCCGCGCCTTCAGGCCGACCTGGCGGTGTGCATCGAGCACAAGGTACCGGTGGTGATCACCAGCCTCGGCGCCGTGAAGGAAGTGGTGGACGCCGTGCACAGCTATGGCGGCCTGGTGTTCCACGATGTCACCACTCGCCGGCACGCAGAGAAAGCCGCCCAGGCCGGCGTCGATGGCCTGATCGCGGTAGCCGCCGGTGCCGGCGGACATGCCGGGACCTGGAGCCCGTTCGCCCTGGTCGCCGAAATCCGCCAGTTCTTCGACAAGACCCTGCTGCTCGCCGGATGCCTCAACCGCGGCCACGAAATCCTCGCAGCGCAACTGCTCGGCGCCGACCTGGCTTATCTCGGCACCCATTTCATTGCCAGCCTGGAAAGCCATGCCTCCCCCGAATACAAGGCCATGCTCCTGCAAGCGAAGGCTGCCGATATCGTCCACACCCCAGTGGTCTCCGGCGTTCCCGCCAGTTTCATGCGCCAGAGCCTGGAGAAGGCAGGCTATGACCTGGCCAACCTGGCGAAAGGCGGCGATATCCAGCTCAAGCCGATCCACGAGGAAGCCAAGGCCTGGAAAACCGTATGGTCCGCCGGCCAGGGTGCAGGCGCCATCGACGAGCAGTTGCCGGTGGAACAACTGATCGCCCGCCTCGACGAGGAATACCGCCAGGCGCTGAAAAAAGCGAATCAACTGGGCAGCCACTGGCCACGCTAACAAGTAGACTAGGCGCCCTTTCAAACGCCCCCGCCATTGGAGAACCGCATGTCCCGTTACGCCATGATCACCGGTGCCTCCAGCGGTCTGGGCCTGGCACTGGCCGAAGCATTGGCACGGCGGGGGCGCAACCTGATTCTGGTAGCACGCCAGCGCGACCTGCTGGAGCCGGTCGCCATCGAGCTGACCCAGCGCTTCGGCGTGGAAGTGCTGTTCCGCGCCTGTGATCTCGGCGAGCCGCTGCGCCTGTCGGGCTTTCTGCTGGAGCTCGAAGAAGGCGAGCGGCAGATCGATCTGCTGGTGAACTGCGCCGGGATCCGCTCCTACGGCCACTTCCTCGCCCAGGAATGGGGCGACGAGCAGGACCTGATCGAAGTCAACATCCTCGCCCTCACCCGCCTTTGTCATGCACTGGGCAACGCGATGGCCGTACAGGGCGGCGGGCAGATCCTCAATGTCGCCTCCCTGGCCGCTTTTGCACCCGGCCCCTGGATGAGCAGCTACGCCGCAAGCAAAGCCTACGTCCTGCATTTCTCCGAAGGCCTGCGCGAAGAGCTCAAGCAGACCGGCATCAAGGTCTCGGTTCTCTGCCCCGGCCCGGTGCGCTCGGCCAACAGGCGCATCCCGCGACTGGACAAGGGCAATCGCTGCCTGAGCCCGGAAGAAGTGGCGCTATACACAGTCCGCGCCCTGGACCGCAACAAGGCGATCATCATCCCCGGCC
>DQAA01000126.1:628-4425 GCA_003523465.1 Pseudomonas sp. | reverse complement strand
CAGCGCATGGCTCAGCTCGCTGCCGGAGGCTGAGCCGCCTTGCGTTCGGATGGCCGGCGCGCACCGGCCACCAGCTTGTCCACCGCCTTGCTCGCAGCGACCATGCCGAAGGTCGCCGTGACCATCATCACCGCGCCGAAGCCGCCGGCGCAGTCCAGCCGGGTTCCCTCGCCAACGAAACTCTTGTCCAGGCACACGCTGCCGTCGGGCTGCGGGTAACGCAGTTGCTCGGTGGAAAACACCACCGGCACGCCGTAGCTGCGGCTCTGGTTGCGCGAGAAGTTGTNNTAGTCGCGGCGCAGGGTCGAACGCACCCGCGAGGCCAGCGGGTCGTTGTAGGTGCGGTTGAGGTCGGCGACCTGGATCTGCGTCGGGTCGATCTGCCCGCCGGCGCCGCCGGTGCTGATGATGGCGATCTTGCGACGCTTGCACCAGGCGATCAGCGCAGCCTTCGACATCACGCTGTCGATGCAGTCGATCACGCAATCGATGTCCTCGGTGATGTACTCGGCCATGGTCTCTCGGGTGACGAAATCACTGACCNNCTGACCGCATGTACCCGACAGGCCGGGTTGATCGCTCGCAGGCGCTCGGCGGTGACGTCCACCTTGGGCTTGCCGACATTGCCTTCCAGGGCGTGGGCCTGGCGGTTGGTGTTGCTGACGCAAACGTCGTCCAGGTCGAACAGGGAGATCTCGCCCACCCCGCTGCGCGCCAGCGCTTCCGCCGCCCACGAGCCGACGCCGCCGATACCGACCACCGCCACATGGGCGTCCCGCAGCCGTTGCAAACCATCGACGCCATACAGCCGGGCGATGCCGGCGAACCGTGGATCTTCGTTGCTCATCACGCACACCCCGCAAAAAACCGGCGCGCATTATAGGCCTGCGCGAGCGCAATGACAGCGCATTCGGACGGCGTGGCATTAGTCAGGACGATGGCAATGCTGCTTTAATGTCCGGCGAATTGTCCTACGCTGCAAAAAGTCTTGGACGACACACAACGGGCTTCAGAACTTCACCGCCTGAAGAAAATCCAACGCCTACCGGATCCTGCCTCCCACATGATCCGCTGTCGTCATGGATCCGCGCCTTCCGCGTCGGCCCGTTCCACTCTCCGGAACCCGAACTACTTATGTCATCGCGTAAATTTGGTCTCAACCTGGTGATCGTCATGGCGATCGCCGCGCTATTCACCGGGTTCTGGGCGCTGATCAACCGCCCGGTCACCGCTCCCAACTGGCCGGAGCAGATTTCCGGTTTCTCCTATTCGCCGTTCCGCCTCGGCGAAAGCCCGCAAAAAGGCCAGTACCCGACCGAAGCGGAACTGCGCGAAGACCTCGAACAACTGAGCAAGCTCACCGACAGCATCCGTATCTACACCGTCGAAGGCACCCAGGCGGAAATCCCGCGGCTGGCCGAGGAGTTCGGCCTGCGGGTGACCCTGGGCGTGTGGATCAGCCCCGACCAGGAGCGCAACGAGCGGGAAATCCAGAAAGCCATCGAGCTGGCCAATACCTCGCGCAGCGTCGTGCGGGTGATGGTCGGCAACGAGGCGCTGTTCCGTGAGGAAATCACCCCGGAAGAACTGATCAAGTACCTGGACCGGGTCCGCGCCGCGGTCAAGGTGCCAGTGACCACCTCCGAGCAGTGGCACATCTGGAAGGAACACCCGGAACTGGCCAAGCATGTCGACCTGATCGCCGCGCACATCCTGCCGTACTGGGAGTTCATCCCGATGAAGGACGCCGGGCAATTCGTCCTCGACCGTGCCCGCGACCTGAAGCACCTGTTCCCGCGCAAGCCGCTGCTGCTCTCCGAAGTGGGCTGGCCAAGCAACGGGCGCATGCGCGGTGGCGCCGACGCCACCCAGGCCGACCAGGCCATCTACCTGCGCACCCTGGTCAACAAGCTCAACCGCCAGGGCTACAACTACTTCGTCATCGAAGCCTACGACCAGCCGTGGAAGGCCAGCGACGAAGGCTCGGTGGGCGCTTACTGGGGCGTGTTCAACGCGGCGCGCCAGCAGAAATTCAACTTCGAAGGCCCGGTGGTGGCGATCCCGCAATGGCGTGCGCTGGCGGTGGGCTCGGTAGTGCTGGCCCTGCTGTCGCTGACCACCCTGCTGATCGACGGCTCGGCCCTGCGCCAGCGCGGCCGCACCTTCCTGACCTTCATCGCCTTCCTGTGCGGTTCGGTGCTGGTGTGGATCGGCTACGACTACAGCCAGCAATACAGCACCTGGTTCAGCCTGACCGTGGGCTTCCTGCTCGCCCTGGGTGCACTCGGGGTGTTCATCGTGCTGCTGACCGAGGCCCATGAACTGGCCGAAGCGGTCTGGACCCACAAGCGCCGACGGGAATTCCTGCCGGTGCAGGGGGACGATGCCTACAGGCCCAAGGTCTCGGTACATGTGCCGTGCTACAACGAGCCGCCGGAGATGGTCAAGCAGACCCTCAACGCCCTGGCGGCCCTGGATTATCCGGACTACGAAGTCCTGATCATCGACAACAACACCAAGGACCCGGCGGTGTGGGAGCCGATCAAGGCCCACTGCGAGCTGCTCGGCGAGCGCTTCAAGTTCTTCCACGTCTCGCCCCTGGCCGGCTTCAAGGGCGGTGCGCTGAACTACCTGATCCCGCACACCGCGCCTGACGCCGAAGTGATTGCGGTGATCGACTCGGACTACTGCGTCGACCGCAACTGGCTCAAGCACATGGTCCCGCACTTCGCCGATCCGAAGATCGCCGTGGTGCAGTCGCCGCAGGACTACCGCGACCAGAACGAAAGCACCTTCAAGAAGCTCTGCTACTCGGAATACAAAGGCTTCTTCCATATCGGCATGGTCACCCGCAACGATCGCGACGCGATCATCCAGCACGGCACCATGACCATGACCCGCCGTTCGGTCCTGGAAGAGCTGGGCTGGGCCGACTGGTGCATCTGCGAGGACGCCGAGCTGGGCCTGCGGGTGTTCGAGAAAGGCCTGTCCGCCGCCTATGCCCACAACAGCTACGGCAAGGGGCTGATGCCGGACACCTTCATCGACTTCAAGAAACAGCGTTTCCGCTGGGCCTACGGAGCCATCCAGATCATCAAGCGCCACACCGCCAGCCTGCTGCGGGGCAAGGACACCGAGCTGACCCGTGGCCAGCGCTATCACTTCCTCGCCGGCTGGCTGCCGTGGATCGCCGACGGCATGAACATCTTCTTCACCATCGGCGCGCTGCTGTGGTCGGCGGCGATGATCATCGTGCCGCAGCGGGTCGACCCGCCGCTGCTGATCTTCGCGATCCCGCCGCTGGCGCTGTTCGTGTTCAAGGTGGGCAAGATCGTCTTCCTCTACCGCCGCGCAGTGGGGGTCAACCTGAAGGATGCGTTCGCTGCGGCGCTGGCCGGGCTTGCGCTGTCCCACACCATCGCCAAGGCGGTGCTGTACGGGTTCTTCACCAGCAGCATTCCGTTCTTCCGCACGCCGAAGAATGCCGACAGCCATGGTTTGCTGGTGGCCTTGTCGGAGGCGCGGGAAGAGCTGTTCATCATGCTCCTGCTGTGGGGCGCAGCAGCCGGGATCTACCTGGTCCAGGGCCTGCCGAGCAATGACATGCGCTTCTGGGTGGCGATGCTCCTGGTGCAGTCGCTGCCGTATGTGGCGGCGCTGGTGATGGCGTTGCTGTCGTCGCTGCCCAAGCCGGCCGAGGCCGTGGAGCCTGCACAAGCTTCCTGATTCCCCCCTCTCCCCCTGTGGGAGCGGGTTCACCCGCGATTACGGTGTTGAATTCACCGACGCAATCGCGG
>DQAA01000126.1:0-551 GCA_003523465.1 Pseudomonas sp. | reverse complement strand
GCCGAACTCTCGCCTACCCTCGAACTGGCCTGCGACCTGATCCGCCGGCCTTCGGTGACCCCGCTCGACTTCGATTGCCAGAAACAGATGATGCAGCGCCTGGGCGACGCGGGTTTCACCCTCGAGCCGATGCGCATCGAGGACGTCGATAATTTCTGGGCCACCCACGGCACCCAGGACGGTCCGGTGCTGTGCTTCGCCGGCCATACCGACGTGGTCCCCACCGGCCCGGTACAGGCCTGGCAGAACGATCCGTTCGAAGCCCTGATCGATGCCGATGGCATGCTCTGCGGTCGCGGCGCCGCCGACATGAAGGGCAGCCTGGCGTCGATGATCGTCGCCACCGAGCGCTTCATCGCCGATTACCCGAACCACCGCGGCAAGATCGCCTACCTGATCACCAGCGATGAAGAAGGCCCGGCCCATCACGGCACCAAGGCCGTGGTCGAGCGCCTGCGCGAGCGTGGCGAGCGCCTGGACTGGTGCATCGTCGGCGAGCCGTCGAGCACCACCCTGGTCGGCGACGTGGTCAAGAACGGCCGTC
Source organism: Pseudomonas sp. (assembly GCA_003523465.1). Taxonomy (GTDB): domain Bacteria; phylum Pseudomonadota; class Gammaproteobacteria; order Pseudomonadales; family Pseudomonadaceae; genus Aquipseudomonas. Next base: position 7 of record DQAA01000126.1, on the reverse strand, counting down.
GCGGCTC
>DQAA01000314.1:3652-3875 GCA_003523465.1 Pseudomonas sp. | reverse complement strand
TACCGGACTGCGCTATACCCCGGTAAAAAAAAGGCACCGATTAAGGCGCCTTTTTTATGACTGGGCGCTAATGGCGTTCCAGTCTTTTAAGATTCGATTCCAGCGAACCGGATTCGAAAATGGTGGGTCGTGTAGGATTCGAACCTACGACCAATTGGTTAAAAGCCAACTGCTCTACCAACTGAGCTAACGACCCAAAAATGGTCGGGGTAAGGGGATTCGA
>DQAA01000314.1:0-3575 GCA_003523465.1 Pseudomonas sp. | reverse complement strand
CTACCGACTGAGCTATCGCGGAACTATGCGTTTCAGATGCTGCAATTTCAAATGCTGTATCGCTACCGCCTTGAACTCTTCGACCTTGTGCATCGCTGCGTTCATGTCTCTGAGGCGCGCTATTCTACAACCTTCAAAACCTTTGTCAACCACAAATTTGCATTCAACTTACTGATTTGCAACTTGTTTTCAGATTTCCAAAACTTCTTGAAAACCTTGATGACCGACAGCGGGGCGCACTTTACAAGCACTCGAAAGAAAATGCAAAGAAAAAAGGCCTCGAATTTCGAGGCCTTTCTTCAACCCGTGGAAAATCAGGCGAAAACGATCTCCTCGCCTTCCACTTTCGCCGTGATCGGGCTGCCCGGCAGGAACCGGCCAGACAGGATCAACTGCGCCAGCGGGTTCTCGATCCAGCGCTGGATCGCGCGTTTCAGCGGCCGCGCACCGTAGACCGGGTCGTAACCGACGGCGATCAGCTTGTCGAGCGCTTCCGGGCTCAGCTCCAGGCTCAGCTCACGCTCGGCCAGACGGCTGCGCAGGCGGCCAAGCTGGATCTGGGTGATGCCGGCGATCTGCTCACGACCCAGCGGCTCGAATACCACCACTTCGTCGATCCGGTTGATGAACTCCGGCCGGAAATGCGCACCCACCGCATCCATCACCGCAGCACGCTGGGCCTCGCGGTCGCCGACCAGGTCCTGGATCTGCGCCGAACCGAGGTTGGAGGTCATGACGATCACGGTATTGCGGAAGTCCACCGTGCGCCCGTGGCTGTCGGTCAGACGACCGTCCTCGAGCACCTGCAGCAGTACGTTGAACACATCCGGGTGCGCCTTCTCCACTTCGTCCAGCAGCACCACCGAGTACGGTTTGCGCCGTACGGCCTCGGTCAGGTAACCGCCCTCTTCATAACCGACATAGCCTGGCGGGGCACCGATCAGGCGAGCCACGGAGTGTTTCTCCATGAACTCGGACATATCGATCCGCACCATGGCCTCCTCGGTATCGAACAGGAACTCCGCCAGGGCCTTGCACAGCTCTGTCTTGCCCACGCCGGTCGGGCCGAGGAAGAGGAACGAGCCGCTCGGACGGTTCGGGTCGGACAACCCGGCGCGAGAACGCCGCACCGCGTTGGCCACCGCTACCACGGCTTCTTCCTGGCCAATGACCCGCTCGTGCAGCAGGCTTTCCATCTTCAGCAGTTTTTCCCGTTCGCCTTCGAGCATTTTCGACACCGGGATGCCGGTCCATTTCGAGACGACTTCGGCGATTTCTTCCTCGGTGACCTTGTTGCGCAGCAGTTGGTTGTCCGCCTTGCCGTGCTGGTCGACCATTTGCAGGCTGCGCTCCAGGTCCGGGATGACCCCGTACTGCAGCTCGGCCATGCGGCTGAGGTCACCTTTGCGCCGGGCCGATTCCAGCTCCTGGCGGGATTGTTCGATCTTCTGCTGGATCTGCGCCGAGCCCTGCACTTCAGCCTTCTCGGAGGTCCAGACCTCTTCCAGGTCGGCGTACTCGCGCTCCAGCCGGGCAATTTCCTCGGTCAGTTTCTCCAGGCGCTTGATCGCCGCCTCGTCGTCTTCCTTCTTTAGGGCCTGTGATTCGACCTTGAGCTGGATCAGGCGACGTTCCAGGCGGTCCAGCACTTCCGGCTTGGAGTCGATTTCCATGCGGATGCGGCTGGCGGCTTCGTCGATCAGGTCGATGGCCTTGTCCGGCAGCTGGCGATCGGTGATGTAGCGGTGGCTGAGCTTGGCCGCGGCAATGATCGCGCCGTCGGTGATGGCCACCTTGTGGTGCACCTCATAGCGCTCTTTCAGGCCGCGGAGGATGGCGATGGTGTCTTCCTCGCTCGGCTCCTCTACCAATACCTTCTGGAAACGCCGCTCCAGCGCCGCGTCCTTTTCGATGTACTGGCGGTATTCGTTCAGCGTGGTGGCACCGACGCAATGCAGCTCGCCGCGAGCCAGGGCCGGCTTGAGCATGTTGCCAGCGTCCATGGAGCCCTCGCCTTTGCCTGCGCCGACCATGGTGTGCAGTTCGTCGATGAACAGGATGATCTGGCCTTCCTGCTTCGACAGCTCGTTGAGCAGCGATTTCAGGCGCTCCTCGAACTCGCCGCGGAACTTGGCGCCAGCGATCAGCGCACCCATGTCCAGGGACAGCAGGCGCTTGCCCTTGAGGCCGTCCGGCACTTCACCATTGATGATGCGTTGGGCCAGGCCTTCGGCGATGGCAGTTTTACCTACGCCAGGCTCACCGATCAGGACCGGATTGTTCTTGGTCCGGCGCTGCAGTACCTGGATGGTGCGGCGGATTTCGTCGTCACGGCCAATCACCGGGTCGAGTTTGCCGTCCTCGGCGCGCTTGGTGAGGTCGACGGTGTATTTGTCCAGCGCCTGGCGGGACTCCTCGGCGTTGGGGTCATTCACCGCCTCACCGCCGCGCAGGTTGCTGATGGCATTTTCCAGGGCTTTCTTGGTGACGCCCTGGCCCAGCAGCAATTTGCCGAGCTTGCTGTTCTCGTCCATGGCGGCGAGCAGCACCAGCTCGCTGGAGATGAACTGGTCGCCCTTCTGCTGGGCCAGGCGATCAGCCTGGTTGAGCAGGCGCGCCAGATCCTGGGACATGTTCACGTCGCCAGTGGGGTTCTGGATTTTCGGCAGTTGGTCGAGCTCTTTGCTCAAGGCGCTGCGCAGGCCATTGACGTCGAAACCGACCTGCATCAGCAGGGGTTTGATCGAACCGCCCTGCTGGTCGATCAGGGCCTGCAACAGGTGCACAGGCTCGATGGCCGGATGGTCCATGCCGACGGCAAGGGATTGGGAATCGGATAAAGCCAGCTGCAACTTGCTGGTCAAACGGTCTATTCGCATAAATTACCTTCCTTTAATGGGCAGGCCGGAGCGATGGACACACCTGATGAAGAAAAGCCTGCCTGAGATACCCATCTAGATAGGGATCATTCTGGAAGATTCAAGCGTAGCCGGCTTGATACAGGTCAGCGGGATTCGAGCCAGACGAGGGAGGCGAAGCGGCCGGTGGTGGAGGCGCGGCGGTAGGAGAAGAAGCGAGGATCGGTAACAGTGCAGAAACCGCCACCGTAGACGGCGGTGACGCCGCGAGCGGCGAGACGGATACGCGCCAGGGCATAGATGTCGGCCATGAACTTGCCCGGCTGTGCTCCCGGGACGAAGGCCGCGTCGGCTTGCGGGTGAATCGCGACAAAGGCTTCGCGCACTTCGGCGCCGACTTCGAAGGCTTGCGGGCCAATGGCCGGCCCAAGCCAGACCAGGACATCCGTCGGCTCTACCGCCAGGGTATCCAGCGTNNGCCAGGCCACGCCAGCCAGCATGGGCTGCGGCAACCCGGGTGCCGGCTCGATCACAGAACAATGCGGGAAGGCAGTCGGCAGTCATTACCGCGCAGGCGATGCCGGGGGTGTCGGTCCAGCTGGCATCGGCTTCGTCGATCACCAGGGGATCGGCATAGGCGACCGCCAGGCCGTGCACCTGCTTGAGCCACGCTGGACGGGCGGCGCAGTCGTCGGTGAGGCGGGCGCGGTTCTCGGC
>DQAA01000274.1 GCA_003523465.1 Pseudomonas sp. | reverse complement strand
CTGGCCTCGGGCCAGGGCCTTGCGCAGTTTGTCGACGACTGCGTTGACTACGGTCGATGAGGTGATCACAGGTCGCTCCAGGAGATATCGGTCATGCTTCAGAAGTCTTGCTGGTGGGCCGTCTTGCGCGGCTGGAAGTTATAGCCCTGCTTGCCGTCGAGCACGTTGTTGGCGCGCTCCAGGTCGATGTCCTTCTCCCAGCGGGCGATGGCCACGGTGGCGACGCAGTTGCCGATCAGGTTGGTCAGCGCTCGACCGATGCCCATGAACCAGTCCACCGCCAGCACCAGCACCAGGCCCACCACCGGGATCGCCGGGATCGCGGTCAGGGTCGCGGCGAGGATCACCAGGGCCGAGCCGGGGATGCCGTGGGCACCTTTGGAGGTCACCAGCGACACCAGGAGGATGGTCAGCAGGTCGGTCATCGCCAGCGGCGTGCCGGTGGCATTGGCGATGAAGACGATGGCCAGGGTCAGGTAGATGGAGAAGCCGTCGAGGTTGAACGAGTAGCCGGTCGGGATCACCAGGCCGACAGTGGAGCTGCCGATGCCCAGGTGTTCCAGCTTGCGCATGATCTGCGGCAGCACGGCGTCGGAGGAGGCGGTGCCGAGGACGATGGTCAGCTCTTCGCGCAGGTACTTGAGGAACGGCAGCATCTTCAGGCCGGACACGCGCATGACCACGCCGAGGATCAGCAGGACGAAGCCGGCGCAGGTCAGGTAGAACAGCGCGACCAGGCCGCCCAGGTGCTGCAGCGAATCCAGGCCGTACTTGCTGGTGGTGAAGGCGATGGCGCCGAACACGCCGATCGGCGCCAGGCGCACGATCATGCCCATGATGCGGAAGATCACATGGCTCAGTTCGTTGATCAGCCGCGAGATGCCCGAGGCCGACTCGCCCACCAGGTTCAGCGCGCTGCCGAACAGCACGGAGAACACCAGGACCTGGAGGATGTTGTTGTCGGCGAAGGCGCCGATCACCGAGGTCGGGATCAGGTCCATCAGGAAGGCGGTGGTGCTGTGGATATGCTGGCCACGTTCGGCGAGGGCGCCGGCGTCGGTGGTCGAGAGCTGGTCCAGATGGATGTTGGCACCGCTGCCGATGCCGGTGCTGAAGGCCAGCACCAGGCCGAGGACCAGGGCGATGGTGGTGAGGATTTCGAAATAGACCACCGATTTCAGGCCGATGCGCCCGACTTTCTTCAGGTCGCCGGCGCCGGAAATGCCGCTGACCACCACGCAGAACACGATCAGGCCGATCAGCATCTTGATCAGCTTGATAAAGCCGTCACCGAGGGGTTTGAGTTGCAGGGAGAGGTCGGGGAAGCTCAGACCGCAGGCGATGCCGAGCATCAGGCCGAGCACTACTTGGAGAAAGATCGAACGCGAGCACCATTTGAGCATGGGAGGGATCTCTGATCGGTGTCCTGGCTGCCATGGCGAAGATGGCGCGTCGGACTTAATTATTGTGGTCTTACCGGTATGTCCAGTGCCCGGGCACTATACGCCCGGATTTTCGGCGCGCACAAGAGGTCAGCCGATAATTGGTTTTACCGGTCTGACCAGTGATGGCGTAATGATGTTGTCTTGTGACGCCGCGATCCATTCTGTCGCGGTGGCCCGCCTTATGGCTCCGACATCGCCTGATCGACGGCGGCGATCAGCTTGCTCAGGTCCTGGCGCGGGGCTTTGTGAATGACGCCGAACAGGTAGGCGCGTTGTTCTTCTTCGCTATCGAGTTCGGTGAAAAAGGCAGTGAGTCTGACGCCCAGGATCCGGGCAAACATGACAAGGGCTTCGACGCTAGGGGTGTAGGTGCCGGTTTCAAAGCGGCTTATGGTCTTGGGATCGAAACCGGCTCTCTCCCCCAACTCCGCCTGGGTGAGCCCGGCTACCTTGCGATAGCGTCTGATGGCTGACCCCAAACTTGAAATTTCCATCGCTCAATTCCCTTTTAGAATCAAGAACTTAACGACAAATTATTTTAAAGGACAACCTCCGGTGCCATCACCTTGGATTGCAAAAGGTGATGCTTCTCGTAGAATTTGCGCCCTGGACAGGTTTTCCCGCAGCGGGTTTCGGTGAGAACAACCCGTGTATTTCCTGCGGCTCATGGAGCTTAATCGTGCGACCCAAGTTGCCAATCACTGCCGTGCAGCAGGCATTTTCTGTCGGAGTGGCCCATGGGTGAGGGCTACCGTACCGCCGTCGACGCGGCTGCAATCTTTTCCGAGACCGACCTGGACGGGCGCATCACCTACGTCAACGACCAGTTCTGCGCCATTTCCGGCTACAGCCGTGAGGAACTGCTGGGTGTCGATCACCGGCTCCTCAATTCAGGCCAGCATGACCCCGAAGTGTTCAGGGAGATGTGGCGAACCCTGACCGGTGGCGGGGTCTGGAAGGGCGAACTGTGCAACCGCGCCAAGGACGGCTCGCTGTTCTGGGTCGACAGCACCATCGTGCCGCTGTTCGACCGCGACACCGGCGAGCTGCGCAAGTACGCCTCGATCCGTTTCGACGTAACCCACAAGCGCCAGATGCTGCACACCCTGGAGTGGCGGGTGGGGCACGATCCGCTCACCGGGCTGCCCAATCGCTCCTGCATTGGCGAACTGCTCGACGAAGCGCTGCAACGGGCCCGCGCGGCGAAAACCTCGCTGGCGGTATGCATGCTCGATCTCGATGGCTTCAAGGCGGTCAACGATGGCTACGGCCACGACAGCGGCGACCTGCTGCTGGTGGAAATGGCCCGGCGCCTGAAGCGTTTTCTCGGCGCGGGCGACGCCCTGGCGCGGCTGTCCGGCGACGAGTTCGTGCTGATCCTTGGCGATATCCAGGGGCCGCCGTGCCTGCAGGACATCCTCGAACAGATCCTTCGCGCCCTGGCCGTGCCCTGCGTGATCCGCGGGCGTTCCATCAACGTCAGCGCCAGCATCGGCGTGACCCGCTTCCCCCACGACAACGACGACGCCGATACCCTGCTGCGCCATGCCGACCAGGCCATGTACCTGGCCAAGCAGCGCGGGCGCAATCGCTACCAGCTGTTCGACGTGTCGCTGGACAAGGAGGTCAAGGCCACCCACCAGACCGTCGAGCAGGTCAGGCACGCCCTGCATCACGGCGACCTGGCGCTGTACTACCAGCCCAAGGTCAACATGCGCACGGGCGCGGTGGTGGGATTCGAGGCGCTGTTGCGCTGGAACCACCCGACTCGTGGCGTGGTACCGCCGGGGGACTTCCTGCCGCTGGTGGAGCGTACCGACCTGATCGTCGATATCGGTGAATGGGTCATCGACCGCGCCCTGGCGCAGATGCAGCAATGGCAGGCGTTGGGGTGCCACTGGCCGGTGAGCGTGAACATCGCCGCCCGGCATTTCCAGCGCGATGACTTTGTCGTGCGGTTGCAGCGCTTGCTGGCGCGGCATGCCTCGGTGGCGCCGCGAATGCTCGACCTGGAGATTGTCGAGTCGGTGGCGATCGAGAATCTCCAGCGCGTCAGCGACTGCCTGGCGGCCTGCCAGCAGCTCGGCGTGCGCTTCTCGCTGGATGATTTCGGCACCGGGTATTCATCGCTGAGCTACCTCAAGCGCTTGCCGACCCAGACCATGAAGATCGACAAGTCGTTTATCCAGGACATCCTCCACGACCAGGATGACCTCGCCCTGACCCGCGCGGTGATCGGCCTGGCCCGGGAGTTCGACCGCCAGGTGATTGCCGAGGGGGTGGAGACCGTGGCCCATGGCGAGCTGCTCATGGACCTGGGGTGCGACATCGCCCAAGGCTACGGGATTTCCCGACCGATGCCGGCGGAGCAGGTGGTGGGATGGGTGGAGCGCTTCCAGCAGCCGCGGGAGTGGCGGGTGAAGGCTTTAGGCGTGGTCTGAAACGCGGACCCTGTGGGAGCGGGTTCACCCGCGATTGCGATAGCGAATTCACCGCAGCAATCGCGGGTAAACCCGCTCCCACAGGGTTCGCGTCGTCTGCGCTACAGCTGTGGCGCGGTGTTCTTGACCACCGCCAGCTCCGGATGCGCCACCAGCTTGTCGATATGCAGCTCGTCATTGTTCATCCAGGTCTCGGTCAGTACCCGGTAATGCTCCATGTCCCGGCAACGCATCCTCAGGCTGTAGTCGAAGTGCCCGCTGATCAGCTGGCAGTCGAAGACTTGCGGACACGCCCTGACACACGCCTCGAAAGCCTTCTGCGCCGAGCGCCCGCTCTGGTTGGACAACGCCACCAGCACCAGCAAGGACAACCCCGGCGAGACCATCTGTACATCGATGATCGCGCCATAACCGCGTATCACCCCGCGTCGTTCCAGCTTGCGCACCCGCTCCAGGCAAGGCCTTGGCGTCAGGTGCACCAGGGTCGAGAGCTTCTCGTAGGTGATGCGGCCGTTATGCCGCAACACATCGATGATCGCTTCGTCGATGCGGTCCAGCGGCGGCGTGGCGTGGGTGGGGTTGGCCTTGGTATCCATGGTGGCGTTGTTTCACTTCAAGCGGTTGGAAAGAAATTGCTGCAGGCGCTGGCTTTGCGGCTGATCGAGGATGCTCGCGCTTCCCTGTTCCTCGACAAGACCCTGATGCAGGAACAGCACCTGGCTGGACACCTGGCGGGCAAAGCCCATCTCGTGGGTGACCATGAGCATGGTACGACCTTCCTCGGCCAGCGTCTGTATGACCTTGAGGACTTCTCCTACAAGCTCTGGGTCAAGGGCTGACGTCGGTTCGTCGAACAGGATGATCTCCGGTTCCATCGCCAGGGCCCGGGCGATCGCCACCCGTTGCTGCTGGCCACCGGAGAGGAACGCCGGGTACTGATCGGCCGCCCGCGCCGGCAGGCCGACCTTGTCCAGGTAGGTGCGGGCCCGGGCCTCGGCTTCCTGCTGGCTGACGCCGAGCACCCGGCGCGGCGCCAGGGTGATGTTCTCCAGCACGGTCATGTGGCTCCACAGGTTGAAATGCTGGAAGACCATCGCCAGGCGGGTGCGCAGGTTCTGCAATTGCGCCGGAGACGGGCCGCGGCCTTGGCGCAGTTCGATGGTGTCGCCGTCAAGGGTGATGGACCCGGCCTGGGCCTGTTCGAGGAAGTTGATGCAGCGCAGCATGGTGCTTTTGCCCGAGCCGCTGGCGCCGATCAGGCTGATCACGTCGCCCTTGCGCGCCTGCAGCGAGACGCCCTTGAGCACCTGGTGATCGCCGTAGCTCTTGTGCAGCGAGTCCACCGTCAGCTTGATCGCGGCACTGTTGGCGGCAGCGGTCGGTTGGGCGGCGAAGGTGGGTTGAATCGACAAGGCGTGTGCGGAAGTGGTCATGGGTCAGCCTCGGGAAGGAACGAGAAAACGCATCCAGCGTCGTTCGGCCAGGCGAAACAGCCCGACCAGCGCGAAGGACAGCAGCATGTACAGGAGCGCGGCGATACCGAAGGCCTGGAAGGTCAGGAAGGTCGCGGCGTTGGCATCGCGGGCCACCTTGAGGATGTCGCCGATGGTCGCGGTGAAGGCCAGGGACGTGGCGTGCAGCATCAGGATCAGCTCGTTGCTGTAGGACGGCAGCGAACGCCGCAGCGCCGCCGGCAGCACCACGAACAGGTTCAGCTTCCAGCCATGCAGGCCGTAGGCCTGGGCCGCCTCGATCTCGCCGTGGGGGATATTGCGGATGGCCCCGGCGAAGATCTCCACGGTGTAGGCGCAGGTGTTCAGCACGAAGGCCAGCAGGGTGCAGTTCAGCGCGTTGCGGAAAAAGCGATCGAGCATTTCATGGTCGCGTACCACTTCCAGCCCGTAGAGCCCGGTGTAGCAGATCAGCAACTGGATATAGAGCGGCGTACCGCGGAACAGGTAGGTGTAGAACTCCACCGGCCAGCGCAGCCACGGCTTGCGCGACACCCGGGCCAGGGCCAAGGGCAGCGAGAGGAAGAAACCGAGGACCATGGTGACGATGAACAGCCACAGGGTCATGGCCAGCCCGGAAAGCCCGGCGCCGTCGCTGTACAGGTAGGCCAGGCCGTATTCCTGGATCAGTTCGATCATGATGTCAGCCCCTTGATGCCGGTGTTGTAGCGCCGCTCCAGACGCTTGAACAAGCGGTTGGACAGGGTGGTGATGAGCAGGTAGACCAGCCCGGCGATGATCAGGAAATACAGGACGTTATTAGTGCTCTTGCCGGCGTTCTGCGCGGCCTTGACCAGGTCGGCGAGGCCGATGATCGAGACCAGCGCGGTGGACTTGAGCAGCACCAGCCAGTTGTTGCCCAGCCCTGGCAGGGCGAAGCGCATCAGTTGCGGGAACAGCACCAGGCGGAAACGCTGCGCACGGCTCAGGCCGTAGGCGGTGGCGGCCTCCAGTTGCCCGGCGGGCACGCTGAGGATGGCGCCGCGGAAGTTTTCGGTGAAGTAGGCGCCGTAGATGAAGCCCAGGGTCAGTACCCCGGCGGTGAACGGGTCGATTTCGAAATAGCCCCAGCCCATCCACTCGGTGAAGTCGTTGAGCCAGATCTGGAAGGTGTAGAAGATCAGCAGGATCAGCACCAGGTCCGGGACGCTGCGGATCAGGGTGGTGTAGAGCGTGGCGGGGATGCGCAACAGGCGCAGCGGCGAGAGCTTGGCACTGGCGCCGATCAGGCCGAGCAGCAGGCTCAGCCCGAGGGACAGCAGGGCCAGCTTCAGGGTCATCCAGGTACCTTGCGCCAACAGTGGGCCGAAGCCCTGCAGGCTCAGGGCCTGCAAGCCGACAGAGTGAAGGAAGTCGTTCACGGGAAAATCTCGATGGGCGTTGGTCTGCCGGTGACCNNACTCGTTGTAGATGTCCAGGTCGCCGACGTACTTCTGCTGGATCTTCGCGAAGGTGCCATCGGCCAGCACGGCGGCGATGCCCTTGTTCAGCAGGGCCTTGAGCTCGGCGTCGTTCTTGCGCACGCCCATGGCGATGTCCAGCGGCAGGGTCGGGTCCTTGATCGCCGGGCCGCTCTGGAAGTCGGCGCCTTCAGGCTTGGTCAGGAAGTTGAGCTGGGCTTCCAGCTTGTCGGTGACGGTGGCGTCGAGACGGCCGTTCATCAGGTCGGCGTAGTTCTGGTCCTGGGCCTGGTAGGCCTTGACCACCGCGCCCAGCGGCGCCAGCTTGGCGCGGGCATAGGCTTCCTGCAGCGAGCCTTGCAGCACGCCGACCGACTTGCCCTTGAGGGACTCGGGGGTGTCGCCGAAATCGGCGCCCTTGCGCACGATCACCGAGGTCGGGCTGAGGAACAGACGGTCACTGAAGTCGATCTGTTTCAGGCGTGCCGGGGTGACGGCCATGGACGACATGATCGCGTCGAACTTGCGCGCGCGCAGGGCCGGGATCATGCCGTCGAATTCGTTGTGCACCCAGGTGCATTTGACTTCCAGCTTGGCGCAGATCGCATTGCCCAGCTCGATGTCGAAACCTTGCAGGCTGCCGTCGGCGGCGACGGACTCGAAGGGTGGGTATTCGGGGAAGACGCCGAAGCGGATTTCTTTCCATTCCTGGGCCTGGGCTGCAGTGGCGCAGAGGGGCAGGATGAGGGCGGCGAGGAGTTTTCGCATTGAAGTCATGTGAGTGGATCCCTGTGTTTTGTTTTTGATGTAGGGCAATTGCAACACTTCGTCGGTGTGAGCCTGACGGTCCGTAAGTGACTCTTGGGTCGGGCTTTTCAGTCGGGCTCAGGATGCGTGATGACAGCGGATTTTTTGTGTCGTTAGAGCCGGCGCCGACTGCCGGAATATGCTGTTCGCGGCGCATGGCGCAGCCGATTCTGTCGAGACACCTCCTGTTTTGGCTTCGAGGCAGCGTTTTCCGATCCGCCGTGCCTGTCGCGCGGCGGATTCGGCGGGCACTCAGGCGCGCTTTTTCTGCACCTCGGCAACGGCCGGCTGGAGCAGGGCGTAGAGGTCTTTCGGGTTCTTCAGGTCAGGTACCAGCTCGATCTCGCTACCGATTTCCAGGGCCTTGGCCACGTCCAGCACATAGCGCAGCGCCGAGTAGTCTTCGATGGCGAAGCCGACGGAGTCGAACAGGGTCACTTGTTCGGCCGATTCGCGACCCAGCACTTCGCCGTTCACTACCTGCCAGAACTCGGTCACCGGCGAGTCGGCCGGCATCTGCTGGATCTCGCCTTCGATGCGGCTTTGCGGTTCGTACTCGACGATCACCCGGGCGCGCTCGACGATCTCCCGGTGCAGTTCGGTCTTGCCCGGGCAGTCACCGCCGACGGCGTTGAGGTGCATGCCCGGTTCGATCATGTCCGGGGTGAGGATGGTGGCGTAGGCCTTGTCGGCGGTGACCGTGGTGACGATGTCCGCGCCGCGCACCGCTTCGGCGGTGGATTTGGCCAGGACCACGCGGATACCGGGGTAGGCAGCGAGGTTGCCGGCCAGCTTGGCAGTGGCTTGCGGGTCGAGGTCGTAGAGGCGGATTTCCTCGATGCCGAGCAGGGCGTGGAAGGCGATGGCCTGGAATTCGCTCTGCGAGCCGTTGCCGA
>DQAA01000053.1 GCA_003523465.1 Pseudomonas sp. | reverse complement strand
CGAGCCGCAGGTGGCGCAGACCACGTCGATCCCGGCCAATACCGGCGCCGTCGAGCAATGGACGCCGCCGCCGCAACAGCACGCGGCGGCAGTCCTGCCGGTGCAGGTGGCCAGCAACACGATCCCGGCCAATGGCGGCACTTTCCTGCAGGTCGGTGCATTCGCCAACCCGGATGCCGCCGAGTTGCTACGCTCCAAATTGAGCAGCATGGTCAGCGCGCCGGTGTTCATCAGTTCCATCGTGCGCAACCAGCAAACCCTGCACCGGGTGCGCCTGGGGCCGATCCGCAGCCAGGGTGAAGTCCAGCAGACCCAGGACAGCGTACGACTGGCCAACCTCGGACAGGCCAAGGTAGTGACGGCAGACTGATCGGGGGGACTGGTCGGTTTGTCATGTAGCGAGGGCGAACTGCCATGTACAATGGCGGTTTTGCTCCAGGGGCGCGACGCGTTGCCGCAGTCCTTTTTAACGTTTTGCCCCTTTGGGGCATGAGCCCATTAGCGATTTCGAGAGACGGATGAACATCACCACCTTTGCCAAACGCCTTTGCCTGCTTGTTCCGCTGCTGATCGCTCCGGCTGCCTTCGCCGCCGAGCAGATGATGCCGTCGCCGCCGCAACTGGCAGCCAAGTCCTACGTGCTCATGGAAGCCTCCAGCGGCAACATCCTGGTCGAGAACAATGGCGACCAGCGCCTGCCTCCGGCGAGCCTGACCAAGTTGATGACCGCCTACATCGCCACCCTGGAAATCCGTCGCGGCCAGATCGGCGAGAACGATCCGGTGACCGTCAGTGAAAACGCCTGGCGCACCGGCGGTTCGCGGATGTTCATCAAGGTCGGCACCCAGGTCAGCGTCAGCGACCTGCTGCACGGCATCATCATCCAGTCCGGAAACGACGCCAGCGTCGCCATCTCCGAGCACATCGCCGGCAGCGAAGACGCCTTCGCCGACATGATGAACAAGACCGCCGGCGACCTGGGCATGAGCAACAGCCACTTCATGAACCCGACCGGCCTGCCGAACCCCGAGCACTACTCCTCGGCGCACGACATGGCCCTTCTGGCTCGCGCGATCATTCACGAAGACCCTGCGCACTATGCGATCTACTCGCAGAAGGAATTCTTCTGGAACAACATCAAGCAGCCCAACCGCAACCTGCTGCTGTGGCGTGACAAGACCGTCGACGGTCTGAAAACCGGCCACACCGAGGAAGCCGGCTACTGCATGGTGTCCTCTGCCGTTCGTGACGGCATGCGCCTGATCGCCGTGGTCTTCGGCACCAACAGCGAGCAATCCCGCGCTGCCGAAACCCAGAAGCTGCTGACCTACGGTTTCCGCTTCTTCGAAACCAACACCTTCTACCAGAAGGGCACCGAGCTGGCCCAGGCGCCGGTCTGGAAAGGCACCACCAGCCAGGTCAAGGCCGGTCTGAAAGAAGACCTGACCATGACTTTGCCTAAAGGCCAATTGAAGAAACTGGCTGCCAGCATGACCATGAACCCGCAACTGATGGCGCCGATCGCCAAAGGTGACGTGATCGGTAAAGTCGAAGTCAAACTCGATGATAACGTGGTTCACAGCGCTGACCTGATCGCGCTGGACGCGGTCGAGGAAGGTGGTTTCTTCCGTCGGGTGTGGGATAGCATCCGCCTGTTCTTCTACGGTTTGTTCAACTGATATCGTGACCTGCCACGCCCCTGCCATCCCGCAGGGGCGTTGTTGCTGCCACGGCTTACGAGGCCGTTACTGCCATGAGCGAAGCTGACGTCAAGTCGCCAAAAATCGAATTCCCCTGCCCGGACTACGCCATCAAGGTGATCGGCGATACCGTGGTCAATTTCAAAGACACCGTGATCGAGATCCTCAGCAGGCACGCCAAGGTCGACATGAATACCTTGGCCGAGCGCCAGAGCAGCTCCGGGAAGTACACCACGGTGCAATTGCACATCGAAGCCACCAGCGAAGATCAACTGCGCGATATCAACAGTGCCTTGCGCGCGACCGGTTTCGTGCACATGGTGCTTTGATGTCCTGCATCGGCTTTCGCGACCTCGGTCTGCTGCCTTACGAGCCGGTGCTCGAGGCCATGCGTCGCTTCACCGCCGAGCGCAAGCCCGGCAGCGGTGACGAAATCTGGCTGGTGGAGCATCCTTCGGTATTCACCCAGGGCCAGGCCGGCAAGGCCGAGCACCTGCTGGTACCGGGAGACATCCCGGTGGTGCAGACCGACCGCGGCGGTCAGGTGACCTACCACGGCCCCGGCCAGTTGGTCGCCTATCTGTTGCTGGATGTGCGCCGCCTTGGTTTCGGCGTGCGTGACCTGGTCACGCGGATGGAGCACTGTCTGATCGAACTGCTCGCCAGTTATGGCGTGCAGGCGGCAGCCAAGCCCGATGCGCCGGGCGTTTACGTCGATGGGGCGAAGATCGCCTCCCTCGGCCTGCGGATTCGCAACGGTTGTTCCTTTCATGGCCTGGCCCTGAACGTGGACATGGACCTTGCGCCATTTCGCCGAATCAACCCCTGCGGGTATGCGGGGCTGGCCATGACCCAGCTGCGCGACCAGGCGGGGCCCATCGAACTTTCCGAGGTAAGGGCGAGGCTGCGCGGACAGCTGGTCAAGCACCTCGATTATGCTGAGCAGACGACCCTTGCGGGCGGAATCGACTGAATATGACTATTGTGCAAGAGCCGGTGCAAAGCACCGCGACCCCGGCCCCACGGCCGAAGGTTGAAGCCGGTGTGAAACTGCGTGGCGCCGAAAAGGTTGCGCGTATCCCGGTAAAGATCATTCCCACCGAAGAACTGCCGAAGAAACCCGACTGGATCCGCGTGCGCATCCCGGTTTCCCCGGAAGTCGACCGGATCAAGCAACTGCTGCGCAAGCACAAGCTGCACAGCGTCTGCGAAGAAGCGTCCTGCCCGAACCTGGGCGAGTGCTTCTCCGGCGGTACTGCCACCTTCATGATCATGGGCGACATCTGCACCCGTCGCTGCCCGTTCTGTGACGTCGGCCATGGCCGTCCCAAGCCACTGGACGTGGACGAGCCGAAGAACCTGGCGGTTGCCATCGCCGATCTGCGCCTGAAGTACGTGGTTATCACCTCGGTGGACCGCGACGACCTGCGCGACGGCGGTGCCCAGCACTTCGCCGACTGCATCCGCGAGATCCGTGCCCTGTCCCCTGGCGTCCAGCTGGAAACCCTGGTGCCGGACTACCGCGGTCGCATGGACGTTGCCCTGGCCATTACCGCCCAGGAGCCGCCGGATGTGTTCAACCACAACCTGGAAACCGTCCCGCGCCTGTACAAGGCTGCGCGTCCGGGTTCGGACTACCAGTGGTCGCTGACCCTGCTGGAGAAGTTCAAGGAGCTGGTGCCGCACGTACCGACCAAGTCCGGCCTGATGCTCGGCCTGGGCGAGACCGACGAGGAAGTGATCGAGGTGATGCATCGCATGCGCGAGCACAACATCGACATGCTGACCCTCGGCCAGTACCTGCAACCGTCGCGCAGCCACTTGCCGGTACAGCGTTTCGTCCATCCGGACACCTTCGCCTGGTTCGCCGAGGAAGGTTACAAGATGGGCTTCAAGAACGTCGCTTCCGGCCCGCTGGTACGTTCGTCGTACCACGCCGACCAGCAGGCGCATGAGGCCAAGATCAAGCTCTGATCTTCCGGCCATGAAAAAGCCCCCGTGCCTGTGAAGGTCGGGGGCTTTTTTTGTCTCTAATGCCCGCATCGCCGGCAACGCCGGCGATGCGGGCCGAGAGTACTTAGCGAGTCTTGAGGCTATCCAGCAGCTTGTGGGTCGGGTACCCATCCGCTGGCCAGCCCCGCTGTTGCTGGGCATTGCGAATTGCCTTGCGGGTATTGGCGCCAATGATCCCGTCGGCATTTCCCGCTTCATGTCCGCTGGCATTGAGCAGTTCCTGCAGCTCGATCCGCTCGNNCATGCTCCGCGAATGAAGCCGCTGCCTTCGAAGCGCTCGCTCAGCAGGGCGACCGCCAGGGCATAGGACGAGGAGTTGTTGTACTTGAGAATGGCGCGGAAGTTGTCCAGCACCAGGAACGCCGGCCCGTGATAACCGGCGGGCAGCAACAGGGCGGCGGAAAGCTGTTCGCTGCCGGCGGGAAGGCGGTTGCCCGGCGGCAGTTGCACGCCCAGGCGCAGCCATTCGGCAACGGGTTTGCGCAGGCTGCCATCGGCGATCCAGTAGTCGAAACCACTCGGCACCGTCACTTCGAAGCCCCATGGCTCGCCACGTTTCCAGCCCGAGCTCTGCAGGTAATGGGCAGTGGAGGCGAGCGCGTCAGCGGAGCTGTTCCAGATATCACGGCGGCCATCGCCGTCGAAGTCCACCGCGTGGGTGTTGTAGGTGGTGGGAATGAACTGGGTCTGGCCCATGGCCCCGGCCCAGGAGCCGCGCATGGCCTCAGGCGCGATATCGCCGTTCTGCAGGATCTTCAGCGCGGCCAGCAACTGGTCCTGGGCGAACGCCGGGCGGCGGCCTTCGTAGGCCAGGGTCGCCAGGGAGCGGATCACCGACTTGTTGCCCTGGAACTGGCCGAAGTTGCTTTCCATGCCCCACACCGACACCAGTACATCGCGCTCTACACCGTAGCGCTGCTCGATACGTCCCAGCAGTTCGCTGTTCTGCGCCAGGAGGGCTTTGCCGTTGCGCACGCGCACCGGCGACAGTGCGCCATCCAGGTATTCCCAGACCGGCCGGCTGAATTCAGGCTGGCTGCGATCGGCCTTGATCACGTCCATGTCGGGAGTGATGCCGGCGAAGACGCGGTCGAACAGGCTCGCCGAAACACCGGCCTGCAAGGCTTGCTGGCGGAAGCTGGCCTGCCATTGGGCGAAGGTCTGTTGTGGCAGGATTTCGATATCGGCAGCNNGCAGCCGGGGTGGCCTGGGTGAGGACTGGAGCGGGCTGTACCGGCGCGATGGGCAGGGCATCGGCGGCGGTGGGGTGTTCGGCGCAGGCAACGAGCAGGACGAGGCTGGAAGCGGCACTCAATTGGCGAAGTTGCCGACGATGGGGAAGGCGGAAAGGCATGCACTAATCCAGGTAATACGGGTCAGGTGACGACCATATCATGCCTGCGGCTTTCCTGCTTTCATGCGGCCATAAAGGAAGAAGCCTCCCAATCTCTCGATTGGAAGGCTTCGCGGCGGTAGCTGCCTTTGCCCTTGTTCGGTTGTTCCTGGCGGCTGCGGAACAGGGGTTGGGCGATGATGGACTTGGCCTTGTTGTGTCGGGATTTTGCCGGTTTCTTGCTCATGGCGGGGATCCTGCCTGGGTGGATTCGCGCGCACTATAGGACCGCTGACCTCCCGCTGCAAGACCGTTGATCCCCTACTCGGCGGGCAGCGCCAGACGCTGGCCGGCCATCAGCAATGACAGCCGGCTCAGGCTGGTCCAGGGAGAGCCCTGGGCCTGGCCCTTGATCTGCGCATCGATACGCTGGGCATCGTGCAACAACTGGCCCCAGCGCTGGGCCGAGTGACGCTGCAGAGCCTTGCTCATCAACGGGCGACGTTTGTCCCACACCGGCGGCTTGGCCTGGCTGAANNAGGCCGGCCAGGACCCGCAGTTCCCGGGCCAGAGCCCAGAGAATCACCGGCGGTTCGACCCCTTCGCCGCGCAGGCCTTCGAGCATGCGCAAGGCGTGGGCCGCCTCGCCGTTGAGAATGGCATCGACCAGGCCGAAGACATCGAATCGCGCGCTGTCGGCCACTGCACCCTGGACGGTTTCCACGGTGATGGTGTTGCCGTCGGCGAGCAGCTT
Organism: Pseudomonas sp.; assembly: GCA_003523465.1. Taxonomy (GTDB): domain Bacteria; phylum Pseudomonadota; class Gammaproteobacteria; order Pseudomonadales; family Pseudomonadaceae; genus Aquipseudomonas. The sequence goes on along the minus strand of DQAA01000053.1, from coordinate 229 downwards.
GAGCTTTTCGATTTCCTGAGCGGCGGCCAGCAGGTTGCCCTCGACCCGCGCGGCGATCAGCTCCACGGCATCNNGCCAGGCGCTGGTTGATCCATTGCGGCAACTGCTGGGTGTCCACCGGCCAGATCTGGATGAACTGGACGTGCTGGCCATCGATCAGCGCCTTGCCCCACTTGGTTTTCTGCGCGCTGCCGTCGAGCTTGGGCAGGCTGACCAGCAGCAGGGTGTC
>DQAA01000157.1:184-2797 GCA_003523465.1 Pseudomonas sp. | reverse complement strand
GACCGCAGCCAGTTGCCCCGAAGACGCCTGCGCCGCCGGAACCGCCGAGCCATCCTGCGGCGTCACCGGGAAGATCGCATTGATTTGCCCGGTCGCCGACGAGCCGAAGTAAGGCGTCACCACCTCGACCTTGCCGTCGTACTTCGACCAGCCCAGGGCACCCAGCAGCATCGCGGTGTCATGCATGAAGCCTTCGCCATGACCCTTGACCGCGTATTCCGGGAGCATGGTGCAGAAGTCGTCCCATTCGGCGTTTTCCCACATCTGCACGACACGGTGGTCGAGGGTCTCCAGGAACGGGCTCCAGACCTTGTCGGCGAATTCCGGGGCCTGGCCGTTCTGGGCGAAGCGGTGCGACAGCGAGCCACTGGCGAGGAAGGCCACGGTGCCGTCGTAGTGATCTTCCACCGCCTTGCGCAGGGCCCAGCCCAGGCGCGCGCTGTCGTTGAGGTAGTGGGAGGTGCACAGCGCCGATACCGAAACCACCTTGAAATGCTGGTCTTCGTTCATGTAGCGCATCGGGACCAGGGTGCCGTATTCCGGACCAAGGCTGGTGGCGTCGTGGGCCATGGTCTCGACGCCCAGGCGGTTGGCCTCGGCGGCCATCAACTTGCCCAGCTCGGCGTTGCCCGGCACTTCGTAGTCCATGTTGGCGATGAAGTGCGGCAGCTCGTTGCTGGTGTAGGTGCCCTTGAAATGCGGGTTGCAGTTGATGTGGTAGTTGGCGTTGACCAGCCAGTGGGTGTCGAAGACCACCAGGGTGTCGACCCCCAGTTCGCGGCAGCGTCGGGAAATCTCCTTGTGGCCGTCGATGGCGGCTTGGCGATAACCCTGGCGCGGGCCGGGCAGTTCGGACAGGTACATGGAAGGAACGTGGGTGATCTTGGCAGCCAGAGCAAGTTTGCCCATGACGGTACTCCTGGTGGCGGACGCCCTCTTGGTGGGGCGCGGCGATTATCGGGATGTTGGCACGCAGGGGTTACCGGCCATTGCCTGGCTCTTGTGGCCCATCCCGGCTGGGGGAATGCGGGTTGCCCATTGGACAGGGTTGCCCGCGCCTTCGCTTGCCTTCCTCTGCCAAGCACTTGATCGAGCTTGCCACGGGTGGCCTGAAGCCACCAGCGGCGTCTGGCTCACGCCCACCAGTAACGGACGAAGTGGAAGAAGATCGGCGCGGCGAAGCACACCGAATCCATGCGATCGAGCATGCCGCCGTGTCCCTCGATCATGTGCCCCCAGTCCTTGACCCCGCGATCGCGCTTGATCGCCGACATCACCAGCCCGCCGAAGAAGCCCATGACATTCACCACCAGCGCCATCAACGCCGCCTGCCACGGGTTGAACGGGGTGATCCAGTACAGCGCGGCGCCCACCAGGGTTGCCAGCGCCACGCCGCCGACCAGGCCTTCGAGGGTCTTCGACGGCGACAGCGTCGGCGCCACCTTGCGCTTGCCGAACAGCTTGCCGCAGACGTACTGCAGCACATCGCTGATCTGCACCACGAGGATCAGCCAGGCGATCAGTAGCAGGTTGCGACCCTCGAAACCGGGGATGTCCAGGGTCATCAGCGCGGGCACCGAGGACAGGCAGTACACCGCGATCATCAACCCCCACTGCACCTTCGAGGCGCGTTCGAGGAAGCGCGTGGTGTCGCCGCCGAAGCTGGCGAAGATCGGCAGCAGCAGGAACAGGTAGACCGGGATGAAGATGCTGAACAATCCGTACCAGTCGAAGCCGATCAGCAGGTATTGCACCGGCAGGGCGACATAGAAGGCCAGGACCAGCGCCGGATAGTCGCCGCGCCGGGTCGGGGTCAGGGTGATGAATTCACGCAGGGCGTAGAACGACACCAGGTAGAACAGCACGATCACCCCGGTCTTGCCGAAGATGAAGGCCAGGCCGATGACCAGGACCATCACCCACCAGGCGTCGATACGGGCGTTGAGGTTGTCGATCACCGCGTGGGGAGCGGGGCCGGCCCGCCATTTCAGGGCGCGGCCGATCAGGCTGGCGAGCAGGAGCAGGGCGCCGATGCCGGCGAACAGGGGCCAGGTGTTGTGTTCCATCTCAGGCCTCCTTCGGCGCGAGGGCCAGCAGGGACTGGCTGGCGCGGTCGAGAAACGCCTGCTTGCTTTCGTCCGGATGCAGGTGCAGCGGTTCACCGAAGCTCAGGGTGCACAGCAGCGGCAGCGGCAGGGTGCGGCCCTTGGGCATGACCCGGTTGAGGTTGGCGATCCACACCGGCACTACCTCGATTCCCGGCTGTGCCGCGGCCAGATGGAACAGCCCGCTCTTGAACGGCAGCAGCGGCTCGTCGCCGAGATTGCGCGTGCCTTCGGGGAAGAAGATCAGCGAGTCGCCCTGGGCCAGGGCGTCCTTCACCGGTTGCAGCGGGTCGGCCTGGGGTTCGCTGCGCTGGCGATCGAGAAGCACGCCGTTGAACACTTTCTTGATCAGGAAACTGCGGACCCCAGGCTTGAGCCAGTAATCCGCCCCCGCCACGGGCCGGGTACGTCGGCGCAGGTTTTCTGGAAGCGAGGCCCAGATCAGCACGAAATCACCGTGGCTGCTGTGGTTGGCGAAATACAGTCGCTGGATCGGCAGCGGGCTGCA
>DQAA01000157.1:0-160 GCA_003523465.1 Pseudomonas sp. | reverse complement strand
AGGCAGCGAGCATGGATGCGTCCTTTATGCAGCCGGTGGAAGCCAGGGGAGAAGCAGCACACCGAACAATGCCAAAAACACCTGCAGGGCGAAACAGATCCCTTGCCAGCGCAGCAGGCGCAAGGCCCCGCGACAGCGTGCCAGCCAGTCGCGCTCCTGG
>DQAA01000055.1 GCA_003523465.1 Pseudomonas sp. | reverse complement strand
CGGCCCTGGCCGCCGGCAACTGCATCGTGCTCAAACCGGCCGAGCAGACCCCGCTGTCGATCACCGTATTCATTGAGCTGGTCGGCGACCTGCTGCCGCCAGGCGTACTGAACATCGTCCAGGGCTTCGGTCGCGAAGCCGGCGAGGCCCTGGCCACCAGCAAGCGCATCGCCAAGATCGCCTTCACCGGCTCGACCCCGGTCGGCTCGCACATTATGAAATGCGCGGCGGAAAACATCATTCCGTCCACCGTGGAGCTGGGCGGCAAGTCGCCGAACATCTTCTTCGAAGACATCATGCAGGCCGAGCCATCGTTCATCGAGAAGGCCGCCGAAGGCCTGGTGCTGGCTTTCTTCAACCAGGGCGAAGTCTGCACCTGCCCGTCCCGCGCGCTGGTCCAGGAGTCGATCTATCCGCAGTTCATGGAAGAGGTGCTGAAGAAGGTCAAGCAGATCAAGCGCGGCAACCCGCTGGACACCGAGACCATGGTCGGCGCCCAGGCCTCCGAGCAGCAGTACGACAAAATCCTGTCCTACCTGGAGATCGCCCGCGAAGAAGGCGCCGAGATCCTCACCGGCGGCAATGCCGAGCAACTGGCCGGCGACCTGTCCAGCGGCTACTACATCCAGCCGACCCTGCTCAAGGGCCACAACGGCATGCGCGTGTTCCAGGAAGAGATCTTCGGCCCGGTGGTGGGCGTTGCCACCTTCAAGGACGAAGCCGAAGCCCTGGCCATCGCCAACGACACCGAATTCGGTCTCGGCGCCGGCGTGTGGACCCGCGACATCAACCGCGCCTACCGCATGGGCCGCGGGATCAAGGCCGGTCGCGTATGGACCAACTGCTACCACCTGTACCCGGCTCACGCCGCGTTCGGTGGCTACAAGAAATCCGGTGTCGGTCGCGAGACCCACAAGATGATGCTCGACCACTACCAGCAGACCAAGAACCTGCTGGTCAGCTACGACATCAACCCGCTGGGCTTCTTCTGATTGCCCGGATAACGCTGGAAAAACGCTTCCAAAGTAGTATTCGACCCGCACCGGAAACGGTGTATCACTAGACGCACCGCCACCCGGCGGTGCCAGAAGAGGATGGACCTATGTGGAAAAAGCCTGCGTTCACTGATCTGCGTATCGGTTTCGAAGTGACCATGTACTTCGCCAACCGTTGATCCTCCTGGCGCCGGCCGGTTCTCCAGGCGGTCGGCGCCGCCTTTGCCCGCATTGCATTCCCCCATCTTTGCTTTAGGCTGGCGCTAACTTAAAAAAACAAGAAGGCGTTGCATGAGCCCGAATCTGAGCCAGTTGCGCAAGTTCGTCTCCCCCGAAATCATCTTTGGCGCCGGCTGCCGCCACCACGTCGCCAACTACGCCCGTACCTTCGGCGCGCGCAAGGTGTTGCTGGTCAGCGACCCTGGTGTGATCGCCGCCGGCTGGGTCGCTGATGTCGAAGCTAGCCTGCAGGCCCAGGGCATCGACTACACCCTGTACAGCCAGGTGTCGCCCAACCCCCGGGTGGAAGAGGTGATGGACGGCGCTGAGCGCTACCGTGCCGAGCAGTGCGACGTGATCGTCGCGGTCGGCGGCGGCAGCCCGATGGACTGCGCCAAGGGCATTGGCATCGTGGTCGCCCATGGCCGGCACATTCTCGAATTCGAAGGGGTCGACACCATCCGCGTGCCGAGCCCGCCCTTGATCCTGATCCCGACCACCGCCGGTACTTCGGCGGATGTCTCGCAGTTCGTGATCATTTCCAACCAGCAGGAGCGGATGAAGTTCTCCATCGTCAGCAAGGCGGTGGTTCCCGACGTGTCGCTGATCGACCCGGAAACCACCCTGAGCATGGACCCGTTCCTGTCCGCCTGTACCGGCATCGATGCCCTGGTGCACGCCATCGAGGCCTTCGTTTCTACCGGCCACGGCCCCCTGACCGACACCCATGCGCTGGAGGCCATGCGCCTGATCAACGGCAACCTGGTGCAGATGATCGCCAACCCCGGCGATATCGCCCTGCGCGAGTCGATCATGCTCGGCAGCATGCAGGCCGGGCTGGCGTTCTCCAATGCGATCCTCGGCGCGGTGCACGCCATGTCCCACAGCCTCGGCGGCTTCCTCGACCTGCCTCACGGGTTGTGCAACGCGGTGCTGGTGGAGCATGTGGTGGCGTTCAACTACAGCGCCGCGCCGGACCGTTTCAAGATCATCGCCGAGACCTTCGGCATCGACTGCCGCGGGCTCAACCACCACCAGATCCGCCAGCGCCTGGTGGAGCACCTGATCGCCCTCAAGCGTGCCGTGGGCTTCCACGAGACCCTCGGCCTGCACGGGGTCAGCGGCAGCGACATTCCGTTCCTGTCGCAACATGCCATGGACGACCCGTGCATCCTCACCAACCCCCGTGCCTCGAGCCAGCGTGATGTCGAGGTTGTCTATGGCGAGGCCCTCTGAGCCGGGTTCCGATGCCCTGGCCGGGTTGCTCGGGCTGAGCAACCACACCGTTCGCAAGAGTCACTACCCGGAACTGGCGGCGCGCCTGGACGAGCTGGAAACCGAGCGCAACCGCTACACCTGGCTGTTCGAGCACGCGGTCCACGGGATTTTCCAGGCCAGCCTCGAAGACGGGCTGCGCGCAGCCAACCCCGCCATGGCGCGGATGCTCGGGTATGCCGATCCGCAGCAGTTGCTGCTGGCCCGCACCGGGCTGGCGGGGCATCTGTTCGTCGGCGGCGAAGAGGAACTGATGGACATCGCCCAGGCCTTGCAGCGCGAGCGCTCCTTGCTTGGCTACGAAACCCAGTTGCAGCGCAAGGACGGCACGGCCATCGACGTGCTGATGAACATGCTCCTGCGTCCGGACGAGGAGGGCGTGGTGGAGGGCTTCGTCGCCGATATCACCGAGCGCAAGCTGAGCCAGGAGCGCCTGCAACAACTGAATGACGAACTGGAACAGCGCGTCGCCGAGCGCACCAACCAGTTGATGGAGGCCCGCGATGCCGCC
>DQAA01000054.1 GCA_003523465.1 Pseudomonas sp. | reverse complement strand
CGCCCAGCGCCTGGAGCAGCCGGCCACCGACCTCGACGCCTCGCTGCGCGGCGCTCGGGTCCTGGTGGTGGATGACAACGACACTTGCCGCAAGGTCCTGGTACAGCAATGCGGCGCCTGGGGCATGAACGTCAGCGCCGTGCCTTCGGGCAAGGAAGCCCTGGCCCTGCTGCGCACCAAGGCGCATCTGCGCGACTACTTCGACGCGGTCCTGCTGGACCAGAACATGCCCGGCATGACCGGCATGCAGCTCGCGGCGAAGATCAAGGAAGACCCGAGCCTCAACCACGACATCCTGCTGGTGATGCTCACCGGCATCAGCAATGCGCCGAGCAAGATCATTGCGCGCAATGCCGGGGTCAAGCGCATCCTCGCCAAACCGGTGGCAGGCTACACCCTCAAGACCACCCTGGCCGAAGAACTGGCGCAGCGCAGCAAGGCCCCGCCACCAAGCCTGGCGCCACCGCCAAAGCCGGTGCCGATCGAACTGCCCGCCGACTTCCGCATCCTCGTCGCCGAAGACAACAGCATTTCCACCAAGGTCATCCGCGGCATGCTCGGCAAGCTCAGCATCGAGCCGGACACCGCCAGCAACGGCGAGGAAGCGCTCAAGGCGATGAAAGCCCGGCATTACGACCTGGTGCTGATGGACTGCGAGATGCCGATCCTCGACGGCTTTTCGGCGACCCAGCAACTGCGTGCCTGGGAAGCCGCAACCGGCCGGCCGCACACGCCGGTGGTGGCGCTGACCGCGCACATTCTCGCCGAGCACAAGGAACGCGCGCGCCAGGCCGGGATGGACGGGCACATGTCCAAGCCGGTGGAACTGTCGCAACTGCGCGAACAAGTGGAGTACTGGGTGGCCCGTCGCGAACAGACGCGCCCGCCCGCAGATGCGCCGCTGTCGCACTGATACACTGGCCCTTCCCCTTTCGCGAGCCGCCACCATGCTCCATGAGTTGTTCAGTGTTTACCTGAAGATGCTCGTGCTCTACAGCCCGTTCTTCGTCCTGTCCTGCTTCATCACCCTCACCCGCGGCTATTCCAGCAAGGAGCGCAAGCACCTGGCCTGGAAAGTGGCGATGGGGGTATTGGTGGCCAGCGTGCTGCTGTACCTGTTCGGGCGGGTGATTTTCGGCGTGTTCGGCATTACCGTGGATGCCTTCCGGATTGGCGCCGGCAGCGTGCTGTTCATCTCGGCATTGGGCATGGCCCAGGGCAAGTCGGCAGTGCAGACCGACAACGTGCAGCAGGACGTGACCATCGTCCCGCTGACCATCCCCCTCACCGTCGGCCCAGGGACCATCGGCGCCCTGCTGGTAATGGGGGTCGGCCAACCGCACTGGGACGACAAGGCGCTGGCGATCGTCAGTATCGCCCTGGCCAGCGCCACCGTCGGCCTGGTGCTCTATCTCTCCAACCGCATCGAAAAGATCCTCGGCGACCAGGGCCTGCAGATCGTCAGCCGGCTGATGGGCCTGTTCGTCTGCGCCCTGGCTGCCCAGATCATCTTTACCGGGATCAAGGGTTACCTGGTGTCCTGATCACAGCTCGTAGACATCCTCCAGCAGCGCCTTGAGCAACCGCTCGCGGACCTTGTCGCCGAACTGCTGTTCGAACAGGCGGGCGTTGAAACGCACCAGTTCGGCACGCACGCCGGTGACCACCCGCTCACGGAAGAGAAAGCCGTTGACCAGCTCCTCCCGCACCAGCGTCTCGTGGTACAGCACCATGTCGACGTAGCCGGGCTTGGTCACCCGGCAGGGCAGCAACTGGAAAGAGGCCCGTTGCAGCGAATGCTGTTCGAACCGCGCCAGCGCCGGCTGCATCAGTTCCAGGGTATCGAGGGACCAGCGGGTGACATCGGAAAACTCGTTGCCTGCCGTGGCGCCAACCTGCGCCAGCAGGGTGTCCAGCACCGAACCCCGCTTCAGGTCGGGATCGAACGGCTCGCGAGGCGAGGTCGCGTCCCAACCGAGAAACTTCAATTGCTGGCGGTAGTAATCGAAGCCGTCGCCGACGAAGCCATTGCTCACCACCTCCTGGGTCGCGCGCTGGGCGAACAGCATGGCGGTCTGAACCCGTTCGCGCATGTCCTTGTCGACATCCGGAAAGAAGGACACCAGGGCGTTGCCCACCACGGATGCCCTAAGTTGCTCTGTCATGATCGTGTTTCCTCAATGAAGGGTGCGGCCAGGGCCGTAATTGCCCGACACCCGGACAAAGCCGTCGCGCCCGGCATCGAGCAGCTCCGGTGCGGGTTCGGCCATCAAACTCTGGAAATAAAGGTCGCCGCGCAAGGTGGCTCCGGCCAGGGGCGCTTTCAGCCAGTCGGAACCCAGTACCGCGCTGGTTTCCAGGGCAATGCTGCACAGGCTGAGCTGCGAGCCGGGGCCTAGCACCCCGAGTTCGAGCATCAACCGTGTGGTGCTGTGCTCCACCTGCAAGGCGCAACAGGACAGCTGGGCAAGCACTCGCGGGTTCTGCGCCAGGGAGTCGATGCACAACTCCAGCACCTCGCCCAGCTCGCCGTGCTGGCTGGCCAGCCATAGCAGCAGCGGCTGGGTCGGCGACAACAGGGTTCGTCCACCGGCGGTTTCCACCTGCTGGCAGCTGTGGGTCACCCGCCAGCCGTGTTGCCCCAGGGCGTTGCAGTAGGCGCGGTACCAGCGGCGATGCTGGTCGAAGCGCGAAACCATCGACTCATCGGCGTGCCTCTGCGCCTGCCCCAGCGAGCCCAGCGCATGCCGCCGCTCCGGCTCGCTGACCTGCGGGGCGATCAATACCAGGCTGCCCCCGGTGATCCACATCGTATAGCCGTCGACATCCATGTCCGTTCACTCCATAAACTCGCCAGGGGCATACCGGCTTCAATCAGATTTCGTAGTCCATGATCCGCGACACCGCGCGGTCACCCAGGCGTTGTTCGATCAGGTCCCGGGCCTTGGCATAGATCTGGCTGTTGAACGACAGCGCTGCAGTGCTGCGGTACGTCGAGGAGGTGTTGCTGTCCCAGTCGAACAGCAGGGTGTCGAGGTCTTCATTGCGTACGGTGCGCTGGATCGCGCCCAGGGCCATGACCACCTCGCCGTCCTTGGTCTCGATGCACGAGGCCACGCCGACCATGACATTGGATTTGGCATGCAGGGTGCGCTTGAACAGCTCCAGGGCTTCGTCGCTTTTGCCCAGGCCGTCGATGGCCTTTTCCGCGAACGCGCCCAGCGCCTGGACCAGCGGCCCGCCCTGAAGCAGGCTGGATGCCGCGACCTGCACGGCCTTGATCGCGATACTGGCGAGCTTGAGGGATTGCCCGGTGTCGCTTTCCTTTTCGTAGGTACGTTGCGCCACGACCCAGCCGCAGTCGCTCATGGCTTCAAGGAAATAATCGAACCAGTCCTCGCTGAGCGTGAGCTGGTCGTGTCGCTTGTTGGCGACGAGCGTGGCGAACAGGTAGCTGTTCTTCACATCCTGACGGTTCTGCGCGGTCATGCCCGCGCCGAAGGCCAGCAGCGAACTTTCCACCACGGCGGCAGAGCTGAGGGTCAGTGAATCGTTGGTGTCGTTGGTCATTGCAAAGTCCTTTTTGGCTGTTCCCTCCTGATGGAGAGAACGCCAAGGTACGTCGCAACGGAGACAGGGTCAGGAACGAAGCCTTTCCCCTAAAGCAGAGAGCGACACGGTACTCGCCCTTATCTGGTCGTGCCGCGCAAACTGTCCACCCATGCGAGACAGTCATACCGTTTTCAGCCGATTTATCCCGTTTCGAGAAACCCCTAATCTGGTCACATCTAGCGGCAACCACCCAAAACAAACTTCTCGAACACAAGGATTTCCACCATGACCAACGCCACTTACAACCGCCTGAACAAAGACGACGCCGTAGTCCTGCTGGTCGACCACCAGACCGGTTTGATCTCCCTGGTGCAGGACTTCTCGCCGAACGAGTTCAAGAACAACGTGCTGGCGCTGGCTGACCTGGCGAAGTTCTTCGAGCTGCCGACCATCCTCACCACCAGCTTCGAACAAGGCCCGAATGGCCCGCTGGTGCCGGAACTGAAAGAGATGTTCCCGGACGCCCCGTACATCCCGCGTCCAGGCCAGATCAACGCCTGGGACAACGAGGACTTCGTCAAGGCGATCAAGGCCACTGGCCGCAAGCAACTGATCATTGCCGGCGTGGTGACGGATGTTTGCGTCGCCTTCCCGACCCTGTCGGCGCTGGCCGAAGGTTTCGACGTGTTCGTGGTGACCGATGCCTCCGGCACCTTCAACACCACCGTGCAGCAGGCCGCATGGAACCGCATGACCCAGGCCGGCGCACAGATGATGAACTGGTTCTCGGTGGCCTGTGAGCTGCACCGCGACTGGCGCAACGATATCGAAGGGCTGGGCAACCTGCTGTCGCAGCGGATCCCCAACTACCGCAACCTGATGAACAGCTACTCGGCGTTTACTGCCAAGTAAGAGAAAGGGCCTGCTTTGAAAGCAGGCCCTTTTTTTCGCTGGCGGGCCGACTAGATGTACTCGAACAACGACAGCTTCTGCACGCTGGCAAACGTCTGCTGCGCCGCCTGCATCGAGACCTGCAGGGTCACATAGCGGGTCACCGATTCGGTGTAGTCCGCATCCACCAGCCCCGACAACCGCTCCGTATAACTGAGTGCGAGGTCATCACCGATCGTGTCGAGGGTTTCCACCTGGTTCAGCCGCGCGCCTACCGACGTCATGACGGTGAGGACGTTGTCCTGGGCATTGCTCAGCTCGCGGCTGACAGTGGACAGGGTGTTGCTCAGGGCAGCCTGGTCCGAGGCATCTTCCACCGGGGTCTGCAAGGCGCTGATAAGGGTACGCAGGGTGCTGAACAGATCCGGGTCGGCATCCGCAGCGGCACTGACGGTGACGCTGTCGCCATCCGCCGGTGTGCCGCTGAGCGTCAGGCCGAGGCCGTTGATTTCCAGGGTTTCACCCTCGGTATAAGCCACCGGGTCCGCACCATCGACGCTGTACTGCAGCGTGCCGTCAGCCGCCGCACTGAAACTCAGGGTGAAGCCGCTGCCATAACCCGCCGCCGTGGTATCGGCGATGTCCGGCCCGTTGAAGGTCAGCGTGCCGCTGTTGGCCCCCGCCTCGGCGATGAACCCGGCAGAGCTGCTGACCGAGAGGAAGATGCTCGCGCCGTTGTCGCCGCTGGCCATGCTCTGGGTGGCGCTGACCTGCTGGCTGACCACGTTGCTGTCGCCCTGGTACACCAGTTCTCCCGAGGCGTCCTCGGCAAACGCCGGGCTCTGGCTCTGGTACCCGGAAAACAGGTAGTTGCCATTGCTGTCGGTGCTGTTGGCAAGGGTGAGCAGCGTGTCGTAGACGCCCTGCAGCGAGGTGGCAAGGGATTCGCGGTCCGCATCGCTGAGGGTGCCGTTGCCCGCCTGCACCGTGAGGGTCATGGCGCTGGTGATGGCGTCGTTGATGCTGTCCAGGGTCGTCGCTTCCTGGGACAGCGAGGTGGTGATGGCGGCCCGGGAGTCGGCGTATTGCTCGTTGGCAGCAATGGATTGGCGCACGCTGACCGCCTGCGCCGCCGCCAGCGAGTCGTCGGACGGCTTGCTGACCCGCGTCCCGCTGGAGACCTGCAACGCAGCCTCCTGGTAGGCGGCCTGCTGGTCGAGCATGGAGTTGAGATTCTGGTTGTAGATGGTCGCACTGCTCAGACGCATGTCGGGCTCTCCGGGGGCGGGATCAGTTGATATCGAGCAGGGTGTCGAGCACCGTCAGGCCGACTTCGACGACCTTGGCGCAGGATTGGTAGTACTGCTGGTAGACGAGCAGGTTGGCCGCCTCTTCGTCCAGGTTCACCCCCGATTCCGATTGCTGCAGGGTGGTCAGTTGCTCGGTGAGCGCCGACTGCGTGGCCAACTGCGCAGCAACCCGCGTCGCGGTGCTGCCGACATCGCTGACCAGCGAGGAATACGACTGGCTCAGGGTAGAGCCGCCGACGATGCTGCCGGTCTGCAGGGCGAGCATCGACAGGGCGTTGCTGTTGTCGCTGCTGCCGCTGCTGGTGCCGGCGGCGATCTGTTCGCCATCGTCGATCAGCACGCTGAAGCTGGCCGCGGCATTGCGCGTGGGCTGGACCAGGAAGCTGTCGCCGTCATTGGCCGTGCCGCTCACGCTCAGTTCCATGCCGGCGAAGCTCAGGGTGCCGCTGTCGTACGTGGCGGCCACGCTGGCACCGGTGTCGTTGCGGGTGACGGTGTAACCGTCGGCATCGGAGTAGCTGACGGTGTAGTCGCTGTCGCTCAGGGCGCTGACATCGTCGCTGAAGGTGGCCGTCAGGGTCGCGTCGCCGGTGTTGCGGGTACTGCCGTAGACCACCGGGTCCGCCACCGAGAAGAAGTCCGTGCCGCTGTCGCCATTGAGGTCGATGCCCTGGGCCTGCAGGCTGTTGAACGCCTGGGTCAGGGACACTGCCATCAGGCCCAGCTGGTTCTGGGTTTCGGCCAGGGTGGTGTTGCGAAAATCCAGCAGGCCGCCGAGGGAGCCACCGTCGAGGGTGCTGTCGGACAGCGCCACACTGTTGCCGGCGGCGTTCACGTAGCTGATCGCAACCTGGCTAGGGTCGCTGGCGGACGGGCCGGTGGCGAGGTCGAAACTGTCGCTGCCGGACACCAGGGCCATGCCGTTGCCCAGCGACACCGTATAGCTGCCGTTGCTCTGCACGCTGACATCCACCGCCACCAGTTCGCTGAGCTGGCTGACCAGCAGGTCGCGCTGGTCCAGCAGGTCGTTGGACGCCCCGCCCAGTGCCGAGGACAGGCTGATCTGCCCGTTGAGCCTGGCGATCTGCGAGGTGAGGTCGTTGACCTGGCTGACCTGGCCGTCGAGCTGGCTGTTGACGTCATCGGACATCGCCGACAGGTAGCTGCCCAGCTGGTTGAACTGGCTGGCGAGGGTTTGCGCGGCGCCCACCACCTCTTCTCGCGCCGCAGTGTCGCTGGCGTCCGAGGTGAGCGTCTGGATCGCCGAAAAGAAGCTCTGCAGCAGGGTATCCAGGCTGGCGTCACTGTCCGCCAGCAGGCTGTCGATCTGGTCGACCTCGGTCTGGTAGGTGGACAGCGCACTCTCGGCGCTGATCGAGCCATTGAGCTGGGTGGTGACGAACTGGTTGTACTGGCGATCGACGCTGGACACCGTCACGCCATTGCCCGAGGCCGACTCGCTGAAGGTCGTCACCTGGCGGCTGTAGCCCTCGGTGTAGGCGTTGGTGGTGTTGTTGCTGCTGGTGGTCAGGNNGCCGCCGTGAGGCCGCTGACGCCAATGGAGATGATGCTCATCGATAAGCTCCTGGGCTGCATGTTGCGCAACATCGGCCCCGCGCCAGGGCATCTTGAATTTGTTTCAGCGCTCGTTCGCCAGCGGTCCGATGGTGGCCATGACCGCGATCAGCTTGTCCGCGTAGCGCGGGTCGCTGGCATAGCCGCCCTGCTGCAAGGCCACGGCGGCCTGGGCGCTGTCGGTCGCCGTTC
>DQAA01000543.1:2643-3398 GCA_003523465.1 Pseudomonas sp. | reverse complement strand
CGGATCCCGCCCATCCAGCACGATCCAGTCCGCCCGCTTGCCCACCGCCAGCTCGCCGATCGGCTGCCCCAGCGCCTGGGCCCCGCCATCCAGCGCCGCATCGAAGAGCGTCCGCCCGACCATCGGCTGATTCGCGCCATACAAGCGATTGCGCCGCTGGTCTCGCAGGCGTTGGCCATATTCCAGCCAGCGCAGCTCTTCGACGACGCTCAGCGACACATGGCTGTCCGAACCAATCCCCATGCGACCGCCCTGGGCGAGGAAATCCACGGCCGGGAAAATCCCGTCGCCCAGGTTCGCCTCGGTGGTCAGGCACAGCCCGGCAATCGCCCGGCTTTTGGCCATCGCCGTGACTTCATCTGCTTCGGCATGGGTCGCGTGCACCAGGCACCAGCGCTCATCCACCTCGACGTTCTCGTACAGCCATTGCAGGGGGCGACGTCCGCTCCAGGCCAGGCAGTCATCGACTTCCTTCTGCTGCTCGGCGATATGGATATGCACCGGGCAGGCCTTGTCGCTGGCGGCCAGCACGGTAGCGATCTGCTCCGGCGTGACCGCGCGCAGCGAGTGGAAGCACAGGCCCAGGGCCTGCGCAGGCTGCGCCGCCAGCAGGGCTTTCAGTCGGGATTGCAGATCGAGGTACTGCTCGGTGCTGTTGATGAAGCGTCGCTGGCCGTCGTTGGGCGCTTGGCCGCCAAAACCGGAATGGCTGTAGAGCACCGGCAGCAAGGTCAGGCCAATACCGCTGTGGCTGG
>DQAA01000543.1:180-2508 GCA_003523465.1 Pseudomonas sp. | reverse complement strand
TTCCCGCCAGGTCCAGAAGCTGTCGTTCGGGTTGCCCGCCACTTCCGCCAAGCCGGCCATCGCGCGCTGGAAGGCGTGGGAGTGCAGATTGGGCATGCCCGGCAGGAGAGAGCCGGCGAGCAGTTGCGCGCCGTCCGACGAAGCGTTGGCCTGAATCGACGTCAATACGCCGTCCGCGCCTACCTCTATTCGGACCTGTTCCGCCCAGCCGCTGGGCAACAAAGCACGTTCGGCAAAGTACACGGACATCGACACGGCACCTCGTTCTGGTTATTTGTATATACATATACAGACGTTTGCCTGCCCGGTAAACTCCGGCAAGCTACCGTTCATTCAATCCAACAAGGACTTTTCCAGTGCCGAAACCTCCTGTCTCCACGCTGGTTGCCCAGATGGGCGAGGGGCCGGCGCCGCTGTATGCCCGGGTCAAGCAGATGATCGCCCAGCAGATCGAGAGCGGCACTTGGCCGCCGCACCACCGGGTGCCCTCGGAAAGCGAGCTGGTCGCCGAACTGGGCTTCAGCCGCATGACCATCAACCGTGCCCTGCGCGAACTCACCGCCGAAGGGCTGCTGGTGCGCATGCAGGGCGTCGGTACTTTCGTGGCGGAACCCAAGACCCATTCGGCGCTGTTCGATGTGCACAACATCGCCGACGAAATCTCCGCCCGCGGCCACCAGCACAGCTGCCAGGTGGTGACCCTGGCCGAAGAAGTGGCCGGCTCCGAGCGCGCCATCGCCCTCGACATGCGCGAAGGCCAGCGGGTCTTCCATTCGCTGATCGTGCATTACGAGAACGGCATCCCGGTGCAGATCGAAGACCGCTACGTCAACGCGCAGATCGCCCCGGATTACCTCAATCAGGACTTCACTCGCCAGACGCCCTACGCCTACCTGTCCCAGGTCGCGCCGCTGACCGAAGGCGAGCATGTGGTCGAGGCGATCCTCGCCGACTCCCATGAATGCAACCTGCTGCAGATAGAACACAGCGAGCCCTGCCTGCTGATCCGTCGGCGTACCTGGTCGGGTCGCCAGCCAGTCACCGCCGCCCGGCTGATCCACCCCGGTTCCCGCCATCGCCTTGAAGGACGCTTCAGCAAATGACCGAGTTGACCCTGTTACGCGCCGCCGATTACCCGCGCATGCCGTGGAAGAACGGCGGCGGCAGCACTGAAGAAATCACCCGCGACGCCGGCCAGGGTCTCGATGGTTTCGGCTGGCGCCTGTCGATCGCCGATATCGGTGAATCGGGCGACTTCTCCAGCTTCGCCGGCTACCAGCGGATCATCAGCGTGTTGCAGGGCGACGGCATGGTGCTTGAAGTCGATGGCCAGGCCAGTCGCGTGCTGCTGCCGTTCGATGCCTATGTCTTCAGCGGCGAGAGCCAGGTCAGTTGCCGATTGCTCGGCGGGCCGATCCGCGATTTCAACCTGATCTACGCGCCGCAGCGTTATCACGCGCGGTTGCAGTGGTTCAGCGGTTACAGCCGGGTATTCAGCTCGGCCAGCACCTTGCTGCTGTTCAGCGCTCAATCCACGTTGCAGATCGGTATCAGTGGTCACCCCGAGCAAACCCTCGGCCTGTATGACTGCCTGTACCTCAAGGACAACCAGCAATTGCGCGAGCTCGACATCACCGGTCGCTGCTGCCTGATCGAACTGATCGCTGTTTCCGAGTAACGCACCGCTCCCGCACATTTTGTTACCGAATGCCCCAAGGTGGCGCAATGCCGCCTTGGTTCTCGCTCTACCCCCGCCTTGATCTCCCTCCCTCTGCAAGATTTCCCGGCCTTGATCCACAAGGGCTGTAGCCGTGCGCTGGATTTTTTCATGAAGCCTTTCCCGGGGTTGGCAACTCAATTGCATATGCTTGTATGTACAAGTAAAGATGTGTGCGTATGAGTGGATAGGCCGTCCCCTCGACGCTGTTAGCAAACCGGTTTTCACCGCTGGCCCACTGCCTGGGTTGGGATTGGATAGATCGCTCGAGGAGCCCTTTTCGTGACTGACAACAACCTGAACAAATTCCGTGATGTCGAAATCCGCGCCCCGCGCGGCACCAAGCTGACCGCCAAGAGCTGGCTGACCGAAGCGCCGCTGCGGATGCTGATGAACAACCTCGACCCGGAAGTGGCGGAGAACCCCAAGGAGCTGGTGGTGTACGGCGGTATCGGCCGCGCGGCGCGCAACTGGGCGTGCTACGACAAGATCGTCGAAAGCCTGACCAACCTGAATGACGACGAAACCCTGCTGGTGCAGTCCGGCAAGCCGGTCGGCGTGTTCAAGACCCACGCCAACGCCCCCCGCGTTTTGATCGCCAACTCCAACCT
>DQAA01000543.1:0-142 GCA_003523465.1 Pseudomonas sp. | reverse complement strand
AGCTGGATCTACATCGGCAGCCAGGGCATCGTCCAGGGCACCTACGAAACCTTCGTCGAAGCCGGCCGCCAGCACTACAACGGCGACCTGAAAGGCAAATGGGTACTGACCGCCGGCCTCGGCGGCATGGGCGGCGCCCAGC
>DQAA01000059.1 GCA_003523465.1 Pseudomonas sp. | reverse complement strand
CCACGCTCCTACAGGGGCACGTGAGGCTTTAGTTGGTCGACAGGTCCTTGTAGTCGTCCATGGTCAGTTCGAACGGTGGGTAGTTCTGCTTCACCAGTTTCTGCGCCCAGAGTTCCAGCACCGCGCGACGGCTTTGCGGCATGTCACGGGTGATGGGCATGGCCAGGGTGCTTTCTTCCTGATACGGCTTGCTGATCAGGCGAATGAGCTGGTCCACCGCGCCCTCGATCCGGCTCAGGGAGTTGAGCGGCATGTACTTGCTCATGATCGGATAGAGGTAGTAGTAGGGCTCGAGGATCTGCGGGTAGATGAAGCCCGTCCAGATCGCATGGCCGGCATCGGGTTGCTGGTAGACCGCATTCCAGGCCGTGATGAAGGCCTGCTGCATTTCCGGCTCCAGCGGCAGGACCCGCAGCGGGGCGAGGAAGTCCACGTAGCCCTGGGTGTAGGTGAAGCTGAAGGGGATGTCGGCGGGCTGCACACCGTCCTCGAGGAAGAAGCGCAAGGTCGGGAAGCCCGGATTCTTCCCGGTGATGGTCACACGGGCGATGCCGTCGGCGTCGGTGGTGATCTGGGTGTAGTTGTAGTTCACCGTGGCCCCCAGCGGATCGTCCAGCTGCCGGTTGGCCTGCTGGGGATTCTGGAACGTCAGGCACGAGCCCAGCGAAACGCCGGCCGGGGTCTGCAGGTACTTCTTGTACAGCACCTGCGTCCCGTCTTCGGTGGCCGAGGCGTCGCGCAGGGCCGTGAGTTTGCGCCCGGTACCTTCGCTAACCTGCAACGCCACCGCCGGGGAGTCGACGAACTGCGGCAGGTTGGAGTGGTTGAGGGTGCGGTCCAGCGGGAAGTCGTAGAACAGGGTGAAGTCGACGTCGTTGCGGAACGCCAGGTAGTAGTCGGACGTGCCCAGCAGGTAGGCGTTGTTGTACTCCGCCACGTACAGCACGGTGCCTTGCGGCGCGGGCTTGCCGTCACGCTGCACCATGATCTGCAGGGTCTTGGTGTCGTTGACGTCGATGAAGCTGCCACTCTCGATCACCTCGGCGGTCCAGCGCCGCTGGACGGAAGCCGTCACCGGGGTGGCGCCCTGCAGTTGCAGTTCCAGGGGGCCCTTTTGCAGCAACGCTTGCGCGTCGGTGCTGATTTTCAGGTCGAGCAGACCGGAGCGCTTTTCGAACTGCGCCTGTTCATAGTCCGCGTAGGTGAAGCTGGCCACCGAGGTGAACTGCCCGCCCTGGTTCACGCCGATGTCGTAGCTGCCGGCGTTGTATTTTTCGGCCACGGGAATCGGCGCATTCGGATCGACCGGGTAGAACGGGAAGGCGTTCATCAGGTCCAGGGACAACGTGTTGTCGTGCACCTGCGCCGAGATGACCCCGAGTTTCTGCGGCTTTTCCACCCCCGTCAGGGGCACTCCGCTGCATGGCACCAGGCGAGGGCCGGACGGCGCCGTCGGGTATTCGTCCTTGAGCCACAGGCCGAGAACGCCGGCGGTGCTGCTGTAGGCCGGGTTGAAGAAGATGTCGCCGGGGTTGTCCAGGCCCTTCTGGTACATGTCCTGGAGCTTGGCCATGTCCAGCGGCGCGGTGGAGCGGGTGTTGACGTAGGGCTGGTCGTTGAAGATGCCGTTCCTGTCGTAGAAGGTCAGGTAGGTGGTGAAGCGGAACATCAGGCCCTGGGCGTTCTGCTGGGTAATCTGGTCCTTGAGGTTTTGCAGCAGGGCCGAGTTGCCGATCGTCCAGGTGAGGTTTTCCGTCGGGAAGCAGGTCTGCCAGGTGGTGGTCACGTAGTGCAGGCCACCCAGGCCCGCCCAGTTGAAGTTGAGGAAGCGGTCGAGCATGCGGTACTGGCGGTTGGCGGTCAGGCCGCATTGCTCGTTGCCCAGCACCAGGCGGTCGAAGTACAGCGCCGTGAAGGTGTTCTGCCACGGGCTGATATCGACGAAGCGCGCCGGCGTCGGGGTGTTGCTGCCGAACGGGTTGCCATACAGGTTGTAGGGCAGGGAGATCAGGGAGTCCTGGTCGACAAAGGTGCCGCCGGGCGATTCGCCGCCAGTGATGGTGGAGCTGATCTGCCCGTAGTTGACGGTGCCGCAGCCGTTGTCACCGAACAGGTCCCATTCCCCCGGAATCAGGATGGGGTTGAGGTTGCCGGGATTCAGCGCGTTGGGCGGTGCCTGGGTGACGTAGTCGGGGGCTTCGTGGAGTGTCCGCGGGGCGATCAGCCACGGCATCAGGCGGGTGCCGGCATTCTCCGGGGTGATGTTGTAGAACTTCAGGAAGTCCCAGTTCAGCTGGGTTTTCACTGCGTCGTACAGCGGGTACATGTCGTTGTTGTTGCCCGTCGGCGGGTTCCAGAACATGTGGCCGTTGAGGTAGATGCGGGGGTAGTTCAATACGCTCATGTCATGCTCCTTAGCGTTGCCACTGGGCGCGCTTCAGCGACCAGACAAAGTCCAGTTTGTAGTAGCCGGTGAATGCGGCCGGCGGCAGCTCCGTGGTCGGGTAGACGATGCCGTCCTTCTCGTTCAGAGCGAAATTGAAGTAGCCCTTGGGCCTGGAGTAGGCCGCCGTGCCGTGACAGGCGAAGCACGAGGACTGGCTCTGGAAGGCTGATTCCAGCTGCGAGTTGGCCAGCAGGGTCGGGTTGGTCTGGATCTGCGTACCGATCAGCTCGTAGGACGACAGGTTCCCGTACCAGGCCTGGAACTGCGTGTTGACCGGCTGCGCAGCCGTGGTCGGCCCCGTGCTGTTGGTCATCGGCTTGGACGGAATATCGTTGGTGACGGTGTACTTGTGGTTGTTGACGTTCTCGAAGGTGGTCCAGACCCAGCCCGGGATCAGCTTGTTGATGACGTGCATGGCGCTCAGCGCGGCATAGCCGACCTGGTATTTACCGTCCTGCAGGTAGTAGGCCTGGGCGATGTAGTAGCCATCCTTTTCCAGTTGCGCCTGGTAGTCGGTGTCGCTGCCGATCCACAGCCAGCCGGACTTCAGCTCCCACGCGCTGGCGGGGAAATCGAGGTCGCTGGTCAGGGCGGCCTGGCCGTTCATGTTGTAGACGCCCTTGTCCACGATGTAGTCGAAGGTGTCTTCGCCCATCAGCAACTGGAAGCGCACCGGCTTGCCCCGTTGCGATTCCGGCACCGAACCGCCCATCTCGAGGATCAGGCCGTCCACCTGCAGGGTGGCATTGAGGTTGTGGAACACCCGGTTGAGGTTCATGCCCTGGGCGGTTGCCGCGGTCTTCACGTCGGCGGGCAGGTCCGGGCTCTGGCCGTAGGGCAGGGGCTTGGCGCCATTGGCCAGGTAGACCTGGTCGGAGGGCTTCATGGTTTCCCAGACCCGGTCGACCCCGTTGGCNNAAGTTGAACCAGTTCCAGCTCAGGGTTTCCGGGCTGCTCTTGAGCTGGTCCTGAGCCTGCCCCGGATTGCCGCCGAAGGTCAGGAAGTTGTTGCAGTCGAAGGTATTGGTGTTCGCAGCCTGGGCCAATCCGGCCACGGTACTGAGAAGGGTTATTGATAAGGCTCGCCGCATGTGAGCTCCTTGGCTTTAGCCAGGTCGGTAAGGTTCTGCCCCAGGAAGTGCTGAAGGAGCAGGTGTTTGACCGCCGTTGCCGCAATACTCCGCGGCAACGGTACGTCGCAATCGGTGATGAGCAGGGGGCCGGTCTGCGCGCTGGCGGGCGGGCGACCATGGCTGCCGCGGACCAGTCCGGTGTCCAGCGGGATGAGGTCCATGTAGTAGCGAAAGCCGAGCTTTTTCTGCAGCAGGCGGCGCGCCACTTTCAATTTGGGGAAGCGGATCGCGGGGTCGATGAACAGCTCCACCGGGTCGTAGCCGGGCTTGCGGTGGATATCCACGGTACGGGCGAAATCCGGCGCCTTGCGCTCGTCGAACCAGTAGTAGTAATCGAACCAGAACCCCGGCGCGGCCACCGCCACCAGCTCGCCGCTGCGTGGATGATCCAGTTGCCAGGCGCCTTGCCCGGCCTTGTCCAGCACCTGCTCGATGCCGGGTTGCTCCAGCAGCAAGGCCTTGATGCGCGGGATGTCCTCGGGCTGCTTGACGTAGATATGCGCGATCTGGTGATCGACCACGGCAAAGGCAGCGCTGGCACCGGCGTCGAGCAGCTCCCAGGTCAGCGACTGGCGCACCTGCAACAGGCCTTCGGCGCGCAGCAGGCGGTTGATCGACACCGACTGCTCCACCGCCTCGATGCCGTATTCGGACAGCAGCATCACCGCCGCACCTTGCTCCCTGGCGAAACTCAGCAGGCGCCCCACTTCATGGTCGATGGCCCGCACCTCGTCGGCGATCGACGGGTGATCGGGGCCGACCCGTTGCAGGCTGTAGTCGAGGTGGGGCAGGTAGATCAGTTGCAGGTCGGGCCGGTTGAGCTGGAATTCGAGCAGGGCGCAATCGACGATCCAGCGGCTCGCGGCAATACCCGCCGCAGGGCCCCAGAAACCGTGGAAGGGAAACTCGCCGATCTGCGCTTCGATCTGCTCGTGCAGCCCAGGCGGCGACGAATACAGGCCGAATTGCTTGCGGCCATCGGCGGGGTAATGGGGACGCGGGGTGATGGAGGCATCCACGTCGGCGTACATGTTGTACCACCAGAACAGCTGGCTGCAGCGAAACCCCGGCAGCTCGCGCTTGAGGGTTTCCCAGACCTTTTCGCCCTGGATCAGTGCATTGGGCTGCAGCCAGAAACGCACCTCGGCCTGGTCACGGAAGTACCAGCCATTGCCGACGATGCCGTGCGCCGACGGTGGCTGCCCGGTCAGGATCGAGGCCTGCACCGTGGAGGTGACGGCGGGGAACGACGGTTCGAGGCTGGCCATCTTCGCCGTCTTCAACAGCCCGTTGATATGCGGTGTTGCCTCGCCCAGCAGCGACGGGGTAAGGCCGACCACGTTGATCAGCAACAGCGGTTTACGCGCAGGCATCTGCACTTGCCTCCTGTGCTTGTGCGGGCAACAGGCCGCGCTGGCGCAGTTGCGCCTCGACCCAGTGNNTGCAGCTCGGCGGCGATGCCCTGGAGCTGGGCATGTTCGTCGCGGGGCCGCAGTTGCTCGGGCAGGACACCCCAGCTGTAGGTCTCCACTTCCAGCACCGGCCGGAAATCGTCGTGAGCGGCCAGATAATCGAAGGTCTGCGTCAGGGCCATCTGGCTGCCGCCCAGCTCGGGCAGCAGCAGGTGGTCGCTGAACAGCGGGATATGGAAATGAATGCGCAATTCGGGATAGCGCCCGGGATGCCTGGCGCAGTCGTCGAGCGCAGCGGGAAGGTCAGGCCAGGCCATCGAGCGGCCCTCGGCGTCCCGTGCCTTGACCTGGTGCAAATAGGTGGCTTCGGAAAACTCCCCCAGCACGTCGAGCACGTGCCTGTAGCGCTGTTCGTCGTCGCTTGGCAGGCGACAGATCAGGGCGTTGGACAGCTGGATCTTGCCGATCGGCACGCCGGCCCCGCGCAGCCGCTCCAGCGACTGATAGCAGTCTTCGAACATCACCGCCTGGTGGCAGACGTCGAAGCACAGCGCCAGATGCTCGTGGTGCGGGTCGCGGGCCTGCCAGTGGCGGAAGAAGGCGATGGCCTGGTCGGTGTTCTCCAGGACGCAGTCCGGCTCCATCTCCAGGCAGAACACGATCTTCTTGCCCGTCTGCCGTTGCAGCTCAGCCATCGCTGCGGTGAGCTGGAGCAGCTGTTGCTCGGCCTGCTCCTGCAACGCCGGGTTCCAGGTCGCGGCATAACCCAGGGGCACGGTGGAAATCACGCCCTGGGCGCAGTCCGGCGGCAGGGTATGGGCGAGGATTCCCGCCAGGTCCAGGCTGTATTCCAGGCGCTGCGCCATGGACCAGTCGGGCAGGTAGACCCCGGCCTTCACCGTAGCGGCATGGAATTCGCCATAGGGAAAGCCGTTGAGCGAGGTCAGGCGCAACCCCGTGATGAGCAACAGTTGGCGAAACTGCCCGATCGCCGGCCCCTCCTGCAATTGTCCGGCGGCGCGGGCACAGATCCACAGGCCGCTGTCCTGCGCGTCGAGCCCGCGCAGGAGGCGCACACCCTGGAAGTGGCGCCTGATGGAAGCACGCAGCCCGTCGAGGTCACGGGTCGGGTGGACATTGCTGCAATACCCGACCGCGGAAGGGGTCCAGCCCACGCCGGCACTCATTTGACCAACGGTTCCTGGCCGCGCAGGGCAGAGTTGTCCTGCCACTGCTTGCGCTGGTCGATGGGCAGCGGCGTGCTGACCAGGTCCTTGTCCAGCTGTCCGCTCTGGGCGAAGAAGTCCACCGGGTTGTGGAACAGCACCTGCTCGACCTGGGCCTCGGTGAAGCCCGCGTCGCGCATGGCCTGGCCGGTCTTCGGCACTTTCAGCGGGTCGCTGATGCCCCAGTCGGCGGCGCTGTTGACGATCATTTTCTCGGTGCCGTACTGCTGCAGCAGGGCGACCATGCGCTGCTCGGACATCTTGGTGTTGGGGTAGATGGAGTGGCCGCGCCAGCACTCGGTATTCAACACCAGCGGCAGGGTCAGCTCGTTGAGGTGGTCGATGACTACCAGATGCTCGGGAATGCCGACTTCACGAATCACCGCCAGGGTGCGCTTGGTGCCGCCGATCTTGTCGCGGTGCGGGGTGTGCACCAGCACTGGCAGGTTGAACTCCCTGGCCAGTTCCAGCTGGGCGGCGAGGAAGCGGTCCTCTTCGGGGGTGATGTCGTCGTAGCCGATCTCGCCGACCGCCACCACGCCGTCCTTGACCAGGTAGCGCGGCAGTATGTCCAGCACTTGCTGGGCCACTGACAGGTTGTTGGCCTCTTTCGGGTTCAGGCCGATGGTGCAGAAGTGATGGATGCCGAACATGCTGGCGCGAAAGCGCTCCCAGCCCACCAGCATGTCGAAGTAGTCGGTGAAGCTGCCGACGCTGGTGCGAGCCTGGCCTTGCCAGAATGCGGGCTCGATGATCCCGGTGATGCCGGCGGCCGCCATGTTCTGGTAGTCGTCGGTGGTACGGCTGACCATATGAATGTGCGGATCGAAATACTTGGGCATGGTGAATCCTCATCAAGGGCAAAGAAGTGCTGGGGTGTTTCGGTTGAATTCGCTGAAACAGCGTCGGGGCCGGGCTCAGGTCTCGGTCAGGTGCTCGTGCCACTCCGACGGCAGGCGTTGCTGCTGGTCCAGCCCGCGCAGTCGCTGGCGCTGTGCCGGGCTGAGCTGGTTGAAGGCGATCAGCAGTGACAGGCCGGGCGATACCGTGCGCCCGGCGGCCAGCTGTTCGTCGAGCAGGTCCATGGCCAGTTGGTTGAGGGTGACGCCGTGGCGTTGCGACAGGCCGTTCAGGCGACTCGCGTCCAGGCCCATGCCGAGGGCCTTGAGCACCAATTGGTTATAGGGCCGTTCAGGGTAGTGGCGGGCCGGGTAGGGGGTATCGAGGGCAAGGGCGGCGAAGACCTGGGGATTGCTGGTACGGCCCGCCTCCAGCGCCAGTTTCAGGCAGCGGCCGGTGCTGTCGAGGCAGTCGAAGGCCTTGACGATGGCGCTCTTCTCCTGGTCGTCGCCCCATTGGAACAACTGGTGCAGAAAACTCACCTGGGCGCCACGGTGATGTTCGAGGACCTGGGCCAGCAACAGCGTGCGCGCCAGTTGCACGGTGCTCCAGCCCTCACCGCCGGGCACGCTCTGCTCGCGCAGCCGGCGTTTGCACTGGCTGCTGAGGATCGCGGCGGTGTTGGCGTCCGGTTGGTGGCGCAGGTGTTCCTGGGCCAGGTGCCACCAGTCCAGCTCCTTCTGGTCGAGTTGCTGGTTCAGGGCCTGATGCCGTTCGGCGAGGTAGTCCGTGCGCATTTCCAGCGCCGCTGTTGTCCATTCGCTGTGGTCGATGCTCATGTCGGTTTGATCCAGCGCTGAAAGTGTGGAAGCAGGAAGAACACCAGGACGCAGAACAGGCTGCCCAGGGGCTGGTTGGCCACCGCCATCACCAGCGCATCGAACAGCGGCAGGGCGGCCAGGCCGGCACCGATGAAGGCACGGACCCGCAACTGCTGCGGATTGGCCAGGTGCTGNNAGCCAGCCCAGCCAGAGCAGCAATACCGGCCAGAACCACAGGGTGTCGGCGTAGATCGCCAGGGCCAGCGGGCTGAGCATCAGCAGCAGGGGCAGGCGGCTGATCAGCTGGTTGCGGTGCTCCTGGCTGGCGAGGTAGGTCAGCCCGCTGATGTACACCCCGAGCAACACGGCGCACAGCCAGATCGGCTCCGGCGGTACGGCCA
>DQAA01000458.1:4855-14206 GCA_003523465.1 Pseudomonas sp. | reverse complement strand
GGGCTTAAGTTGATGACATTGGGAGCTACGTCGCCCCTCTAAAGATGCACGATCTCAACATTCGGCCATTTGCCTGCAAGGTACTCGGCCACTAGCCTCCGATGGCAGTGATGGGGCTTGTCTTCGCTGCAAAGCAGGCAACTGTTATCAATCTTTTCTTTATCGATTGACTCAATCTTTCGGGACGACATTAAATCCAGAAATTTACTGGCGTAGATATCCCAATCTCCCCCTTTTATTTTATATTCCTCGAACATGTCTTTGGTTGGAGCAAGTGCTGGTAGATGTTCATATTCCATCCCACACAACGCCTCGGAAAAATATCGAAGATCCTCGCGTTTAGCGAATCCGGCCAATTGCGAAACATTATTCAGGCGAACATCGACAAGGCGCTTGGCACCAGAAGCACTTAACTTGGTGAAGAAGGACCGCGCGGAGGTCTTAGTGAATCCAATCGTGAATATCTTCATCTGCCTTATTCCCCTCGTTCCTTCATCCATAAATGGCTGTTATTGAGCTACCGCCAGGCATGCCCGTCAATCGCAGCTAAGGAAACGCTGGGGGCATGGTGTACTAGCTGCGCCACAACGGCCATGGCAGGCTCCATTCTCTCGCCGCTTCAACGGCCACGACCCGAACAGCTCAAGAGCTTAGCACCGCCTTTTGCGGTTGCGTGCCTCACCACTCACGCTTACTCCCTTCCAGAACGCGCCAACTGCTAAGCTACATGAGGACGACTCGCCCACAGCGCAAAGCACCTGTGTTCGCGCTATTGGCTGTCCCGTGCGTTGTGGTGCTGACCGTCGATGACGAGTCGAACCTACTGTATGGACACTGCGCGCGGCAGCCTTTCATGCGTGCCAGCTACGTGCCCAAGGTTGGACGCGGATCGAAGCGTGCGCAGGGTTTTTCGTGAAAGTATAAAATCCAATCAACTTTATCAGAAGAAAATATATGATCGTAAGAAACTTTGAATACTTGCTTGCTTTGCACCGTGAAGGCCATTTTGGCAACGCGGCCAAAAGCTGCAATGTTTCTCAGCCGACACTCTCCGCGGGCATTAAGCAATTGGAGGAAGACATGGGTGTCGAGATCGTGCGTCATGGCCGACGCTATGACGGCCTCACTTCTGAAGGGATGCGCGTACTGTCTTGGGCTCAGCAGATGTATGACGACTGCAAAGGGCTGGAGCGAGAACTCTCCGCACTACGGCGAGGTATAGAGGGGCAATTCCGGCTAGGGATACTCCCAGGAACTGCCGGTGTAGCGCCCACATTAAGCATCGCCCTTGCTGAAAAAACACCCTTACTTCAACAATCAGTTCTGGTTTCCGGCGCTTCTTCCCTGCTACAGGCGATTCGAGAAAACAATTTGGATATCGCACTCATGCATTTGGAGGATATCCCAGGGGAAGACTTCGATACTCACCTTCTGTACCGTGAACGCATTTTCCTTTTTCACGCCGCGAGAACACAGCAACCCCGAAGCACAACGTGGGACCATGTTCTCAATAGACAACTCTGCGTGCTGAACTCGGCAGTACCTGAACCCATTCAAGATAGGCTGATGCAATGTACCGCGCAGACTATTCGCACTGATTCAATTGACGTGCTATCGGCACACGTGGCGACAGGAAAATATTCGGCAGTTCTTCCGCAATCTCTCGCCGGCCAACTCGCGCACATTCCAAATCTCCACGCAATCGCAATCAATGGACCAATGTCGCACTCAAATGTCGGATTCGTTGCTGGGAAAAATGCGTTCGAGGCACCGTCATCGCGTGCATTGCTCGAAATGGTGCACACCCCCGAACTCGCCGCCACTCTTCAATCCGTTATATCGATCCATCGTCGGTTCCAGCCCAAAGCAGACTCATCTCAAAGCCCCCTGAAATAGCGAGTCTTGAAGAGCAACTCTGTATTGCTTCAACCAGGCGAAGATTGCAGGCATGCCGTGTGCGCCGCTAACAGGCGCCACGTGCTGAGCAACCCATCGAAGGCCACTAGGTCCAGGGGCAACTCGGGGGGCAGGAGTACCTGCTGCATGCGGCCTCCTCATGTCTCGCTGGGTCGAGCTGACTGTTCCTAGATCAAGCTAGGAGGCGCGATGTAGCGATGATCGTTGCCCTCTCCCGGCTAGGAGACGAGCACGGCTCGACGATCCCGCGTAGATAGATCGTGCCTATCTGCACATAGATTATTCCAGTTTGACCACTTCTGAGCTTGATCCGATGCTGTCAAGACCGCAGAAGGAGACGCGACCAACGGCTAGGCAATACCACGATCGTTCTTCTTGACAGCGGTAAATTTCGTTTCCCACTTCGATTTAGAAGATGGAAACATTAACGCACAGAGGTGACGAAATGACTCCGACCGGTAACCGAATCGTGACTTTCGAGAAGCCCTTGGAAATGAAGGTCAACACCTTCAAATTTCCAGAGCTGATAACCCCTCAAGGGAAAAGCGCACCCCATGGCGCTATCCTCAAAATAGTTACCACAAATATCTGTGGCAGCGACCTTCACATTTATCGCGGTTCGTTTGCTGTTCCCAAGGGAATGACCATGGGCCATGAAATGACCGGCGAAGTGATCGAAGTGGGATCAGACGTCGAAGTCGTGAAGAAGGGCGACATCGTTTCCGTTCCCTTCAATGTGGGGTGTGGGCGTTGCTACAACTGCAAGCATATGCGCTCCGATGTATGCGAGAACACCAACCCCGAAATCGACTGCGGAGCCTACGGGTTCAACCTCGGTGGCTGGACGGGGGGGCAAGGTGATTATCTCTTCGTACCGTATGCGGATTTCAATCTCCTTCGCTTCCCTGACAAGGATGCCGCCATGGAAAAAATCCGCGACCTGACCCTTCTCTCTGACGTATTACCCACAGCTTTCCATGGGTTCGCTGGCCCAGACTGGCCAGCCGCGCCGGCCTACGTCGTCGGCGAAAACATCCTGATCTTCGGTGCCGGGCCGGTCGGCAGAGCGGGTGCCGCCTGCGCCAGACTTCTGGGTGCAGGCGCCATCATCGTTGCCGATTACATTCAAGAGCGGCTGGACCTTCTCAAGCCACACGGCGTGGAAACCATCAACCTTTCCGACGGCGTGCCGATCGAGGAGCATCTCGAACGCATTACCGGGCACAGGGAGGTGGATCGCGTCATCGACTATGTTGGTGTGGACTGCCGCGGGTTTGGCGCGGAGGCTGACAAGATCGTGGAGAGCGCTGTTACCAACGCAATGCTCAAATATGTCCGCTTCGGCGGAATGACCAGTACGGTCGGTGTGTACTGCGCAAACCCGATCTCGAAAGACCCGAAAGCCAAGAAAGGCCATATGGATCTGGAATGGTCCAACGCCTGGATCAAGTCGCCGCGAATGTCGGCTGGTCAATCTCCGACGGCCAACTACAACCACGCGTTAATGCGGGCGATACTGAACGATCGCATGCCTTACCTTTCGCCGATGATGAACACTAAGTTCATCAAGCTCGAAGACGCGCCCGCCGCGTACAAAGAGTTCGACGCGGGTTCTGCATACAAGTACGTCATCGACCCGCATGGTTCAGTGCGGCATTAAGCATCCGGCGCGGGCTAAGCATCAGGATGTCTCACACTTTCTGGTGAGAGGCATTCTGGTCCCGCCAGTCTCCGGGCAGCAACTGGAGCCGGCGAATATTTTCGCCGGCATTTGCCGTCTGCCCCAGGGTACTTGCCTTGGCTCGGACCAGGAGCAGAGCCTCAGCAATCCGCAGGTGATGATCAACCGCAAGCGTGTTCAAGCGCTTGGTTCGCAATCGGCCAAGGGTCAGACGGGGACGATGCACGGCATCCATTGACGTGCGTGGCTGGAGATAGCCTTCGTCTGATCCTTATCACCCCACGGACTTGACAGGCTCGCCTGGTGTTGTGCCTGCCTCGGGCCATCGCACGGTCAACCCAGCCCTGGCTCATTCAGCCAGAAGTTTCCAATGATGTGGCCGAACTCGCCGCCGCCAGAATGGCAGTCACTTCTATAGGGAGATAGCACAGTGTTGGATAAGTCGGAACGGGAGGGTGGCCTATGGAGCTGCGCCATCTTCGCTGCTTCGTAGTTCTTGCTGAGGAGCTACATTTCACGCGGGCGGCTGAGCGCCTGCATATCGAACAACCACCGCTATCACGAGCCATCAAGGAACTTGAGGACGAGTTGGGCGTAGTGCTCTTCGACCGAAACCGACGAGGAACAGTTCTAACGGCGGCGGGCGCGGTCTTCTTGCAAGATGTTCGCCGTCTATTCACAGTGCTGGAACAGGCTCGTGAAAATGCCAAGGCTGTGGCATCGGGCTTGCGCGGTAGCCTGCGCATCGCTGTATCAGATGGGGCTATCGATCCACGGCTGTCGGCATTTCTGGCTCGTTGCCGCGCCGAGGAGCCGGAGATCGAAATACGCTTGTCAGAAGTGCCTCTGGCAGAGCAAGTGCGTGGCTTGCGTTCGGGCGACTTCATGATCGGGTTCGCGCACACGGGCGATGTCGGCGACGGTATCGCTGCCGAACCAATCTGGCACGACCCGCTGGTGATTGCGGTGCCAGCTCGTCACTCATTGCTCACCTACAAGGAGGTGCCACTTCAAGAACTTCAAGGCCATCCACTTGTCCTGTGCGACCCGCAGGTATGCGAGGGCTATTGCCGCGAACTCAAGCGGCTGCTCAACACGTTGGAGCACAAGCTGAATGTTGTCGAGGAAGTGTCCTCGCTGGACATGATGCTCACGTTGGTCGGCGCCGGCTACGGCATCGGCTTCATGACGGCGACCAAGATTCCCATCTCCCAACGGCCGGATGTGGTGATCCGCCCCTTGGCGATGGATTCTGCCGTGATCACCACCTACCTGCTTCGGCCCGACGGCGGCAATTTATCGGCTTCGGTGGAGCGATTTATCGTTCGCCTTCGCGACTCTTCGGACGGTTGACGGAGCCTGGCAGGCTAGACACTCAGGGATCAGTGTCGGCACGCAGATTGCGTTCGGTCGCCGTCATCAGGTCAGCCGCGCTTATTCCAAGTGCCGTAGAAATTTTCAGTATGAGCGGAAGCGTGGGCACGTGCTCACCACGCTCGATCTTACCCATGTGAGAACGCGAAATGCTTGCCCGAGATGCGAACTCGTCTTGCGCGACTCCTTGAGCGACGCGCGCAGCGCGCACGGCCTGTCCGAAGGCTAACGCCGACTCGGATTCATACGTCGATGTGCCAGAAGGACGGCCTGGCTGAATTGTTGATTTCTGCATTAGCAGAAGCGTCAAACAATCTGCCACAATTAACCACGTTAAAGATAACGACGTTAAACTTCACTCTTTCCTGCAACGCTGGTTTGCCTTTCTGGACAGATCGCTTATTGGGGGCCCTCATGCATGACGCCACCAGCCAGTTTTCCCATTTCAGGCTTGCTATCGCGCCCGGAGTGCCATCCTCTTGCCTCACAACGCTTCTTGCCCTACAGCGCGCGGAGGAACCAGAAGTCACCATCACGTTCTTTGAGACCTCAGCCGATGATCTGTTGACGGGCCTTGAGGAAGGCCGCTACGACGCTGGAATGACGCTTCGGAACGCTGGTGCTCCGGCCGTGAAAAGCCAACCGCTCTGGGTGGAGAACGTGGCTGTTGCAGTGCCGCTGGGGTCCCCCTTAGTTGCCCAGGCGAAGATCACGCTTGCCGAGCTTCTGGACTATCCGGTGTTTCGCTGGCCGGCGGAGGCTTGCCTACTGCTGGATCAGCGACTGTCCTTTCTTCCGTTGAGCCAGCAGAGCATTCAGCACGTGACTTCGTTCGAGATGATGGCGCTTTGGGTGACCGCTGGCTACGGAGTGGGGCTCTCCGCGCAATCGCGCATTGAGCGTGCCCATGCGTGGGGGATCACTATGCGACCGCTTTCAGACGGCCCCTACGAGATCGTGACATATCTGCAGCGGCCCCACGGACGAGCCAATGTTGTTTCTGAGCGGTTCGAGCACAGGGCAATGTTGGTTGCCAGGGACAGGGCGGCTTGCTCGAATACCCCATAGCCCGCTCTCGCCGAGGCTGCGTGCGGGTAATTGCAGCGGCACGCGCCTGTTAGCGCGCCAGTGATAGCGCTTCCATCTCTGGCAATATGATGAATTAACATGGTCTTTGGAGGCACGAATGGTTGGAAGTGGTTGGGATCGAGTACCAATTGACTCGCAAAGCATCGATGCGCCGCTGTCGCGCGCGGCGGTGTTTCTCACGTTGACAGTCGCCGAGGGCCACGAGGCCCTTCAGGCGGTCGCCGGCGTCTTGGACGGGCTGGACGACCTGATCAAAACGGTGGGCTTCCGCGATCTCAACGGCCGGCTGTCGTGCATCACTGCACTGGGATCGGCGCTATGGGACCGTTTCCAGACCGGGAAGCGCCCGAAGGAACTACGGCCCTTCGTGCCCATCGAGGGTGCCAAGCACACCGCGCCTGCCACGCCCGGCGACCTGTTCTTTCACATCCGTGCCGAACGCGAGGACCTCTGTTTTGAATTCGAGCGCCTGCTGCTGGACCAACTGGGCAGCAGCGTGACGGTGGCCGACGAGGTGGTCGGTTTTCGCTACTTCGACTCCCGCGACCTGCTTGGCTTTGTCGATGGCACGGCCAACCCGACCGGGCACGACATCGGCGCCTCGACGCTGGTCGGCAGTGAAGATCAGGCGTTCGCCGGCGGCAGCTACTTGGTGGTGCAGAAGTATCTGCACCAAATGCAGCCGTGGGCTCGGCTCGCCAAGGACGAGCAAGAGCGGATCATCGGCCGGGAGATCGTCAGCAATGTCGAATTGCCCGACGCGACGAGCGGCCAGAAATCGCACAAGACCCTCGCCACGATCGTGGACGACGACGGCACCGAGCACGACATCCTGCGCGACAACATGCCCTTCGGCCGCCCCGGCCAGGGCGAATATGGCACCTACTTCATCGGCTACTCCAGGCATCTGTGGGTGACGCAGAAGATGCTGGAGCGCATGTTCCTCGGCGATCCGCCAGGCATGCACGACCGCCTGCTCGATTTCTCGACGGCGCACACCGGCGCCGTGTTCTTCGCTCCCGCACCGCGCACGCTGAGCGAACTCGTGGAGGCGGTGCAAGCGTAATGCAGGGGCCGCAAGGCCCCTGCAAGGTTTGAGAGCCCTATGCTCCGTCTAGAACTACTGCGCTATCCACCAGCCGACGAACGCTTTGCCGCACATCCTCGGGGATGGGGTACGGGGCAATGGCCTCGGGCATATCCGCATAGTGCTGGTAGTCGCCCATGATGACCTGGATGATCGCCGGCACGTTGGTCGGCGTGACCGCATCAATGGCCGCGCGGTCCCCCAGGTCAGGGTGCGGCTGGGTCAGCATGCGGTACAGATCCCACGAATCCGCGTGCGGGCACTGGTTCATGAGCACCTGGGCCAGCTTGTGCTTGAGCGGCACCAGTTGCCAATCGGGAACACGCTGCCCCCGATTGCCCAAACTGATGGACAGCAACTTGCCCGCTTTCAGTTCGCGGTTGATCTGGTCCTTGGACTTTCCGGCCAGCTTGCCGAACAGCGGGACCGGCAAGCTGCTTGGAGACTCGTAGATGGTCAGCATTTCCTCGCGCTCGCGCTGGATCGCGGACACTTCCGGCTCTGGGGCATGCGTCGGAGGCGGCGGTACCTGAGACAGCCGCTGGAACGTGATGCCGCCGTTGCTCGGGGTTACGACAATAGGCGTGGCCACGACGGGCGGGACGCCGGGAGGAGTGGGCTCGGCCATCGCGAGGGTCGCATCCACCGCTTCCTCCACTTCTGCCATCGCCGGCACCCCGTCGATACGGATGGTCAGATGCGCGCTCGCGGCTTCCACTTCGCCCTGTTCGAGCAGGTCGAGCCGATCGGCCCAGTCCTGCATCATCCGACGGCGCGGCTCAACGTACTTGGCGTGGTTGTAGGACGAACTCACCTTGTTGGGGTCGGAATGGGAAAGCTGCGCGTCCACCCAAATCTTCGGGTAGCCAATCTCGTTGAGCGCCGTCGAGATAGTGCCGCGGATGCCGTGGCCGGTCAGGCGCCCCTCATAGCCCATGAGCTGCACGGCCTTGTTGAGGGTGTTCTCGCTGATGCGCTTCTTGAGTTCGCTGCGGTGTGACAGCAAGTACTTCTGCGCCGGCCGCATCACCCCCAGGAGATAGCGCACGATCTCGATGGCCTGCAGGGATAGCGGCACGATATAGGGGGGCACATCCTGCGGCCGCTTCCCTGCCTTGCGCATTTCATCCTGGAGCTGCTTGACGATCTGCGGTGGGATGATCCACAAGCCCCTGTCGAGGTCGAACTGTTCGGGTTCGGCCAATCGCAGTTCGCCGGTGCGCACCCCGGTCAGGAACAGCAGCCGGACGCCAAGCTGGGTCTGCCAGCCACGGGGGTTGTAGAGCCGGAGCTTCTGGAGGAACTCGGGCATCTCGGGCAGGTGCAGGTAGGGATTGTGGGCTACGGGGGGCTTGGGCTCTGCCACCACGTCCAGGTCGGCGGCCGGGTTGACTTCCAACCCCTCGGCAATGACCAGGGCATAGCGGAACAACTGGTTGAACCAGGTGCGGACCTTCTCGGCGGTGGTGAACGCCTTGCGTTTCTCGATCGCCGCCAAGACGCCCAGGAGTTGGGGGCGGCGAATGTCGTAGATCGACATTCTTCCCAGGGTGGGCAACACGTCCTTGTTGAAGATGCGCAGGATCTGCGACAGCGTGCTTTGACGGCCTTCCTTGAGTTCCTTGCGGCGATGCTCGACCCAGGCATCGAAGACGGTCTTGAAGGTGTATTCGCCCGCCAGCTTGGCCGCGTGCCGTTTCTGGTCGCGCTCGACCTGAGGATCGATCCCCCTGGCGAGCAGGGCCTGGGCCTTGTCTCGCTCGATCCGGGCCTCGCGCAGGCTGAGAGCAGGATAGCCGCCCAGGCACAGGCGCTTTTGCTTGCCCAGCCAGTAGTAGCGGAATTGCCATGACTTGCCGCCTGCGGCTGAGACCATCAGGCCCAGGCAGTCGTTGTCGGAGAGGGTGTAGCGTTTTCCGGTGGTCTTCGCCTGCCGGACGGTCAGATCAGAGAGCGCCATTTCGAGACTCCTAAGTAATGACTTAGGCCCTATGCTCGTCATGGTCCCCGCTCAGCCCCAGCAACTATCCGGTAGCCGACCCACCCGTATTCTTGTGCCTTATTTGGTCACTCAAAAACGGTAGCTGTGGGTGGATTTCCGTGGCACTCGCTGGAATGAAAAAAGGAGCCGAAGCTCCTTTTTTCAATGACCTACAGACCCCAGTAGAAGTCTGTGGATCAAAATTTGGAGCGGGAAACGAGA
>DQAA01000458.1:0-4768 GCA_003523465.1 Pseudomonas sp. | reverse complement strand
TAGGCCACTAGACGAAGGGGACTCTGCCTAAAACGCACAATGTACGTTCTAGTGACCAGAACCGAAGCTTGGGCTTCAACACTGGATTTTTTTTACAAGCCCCGCCGTTAAGCGAAGCCTTTGTAAACTGGAGCGGGAAACGAGACTCGAACTCGCGACCCCGACCTTGGCAAGGTCGTGCTCTACCAACTGAGCTATTCCCGCNNCTAGGCCACTAGACGAAGGGGACACGCTACAACTTTTCACTCCCTGCCGCGTTTCGCTGTGTGCTTTACGCTGCAAGTGGCGCGCATTCTATGGATGGTTGGGGAGGTCGTCAACCCCAAATTAGAAATTTATTTAAATCAATGACTTCGACCGGTTTTCAGTCTCTGGCGCTGGGGCTCGCCCTCTTGTTTACATCTGCGCTGCCGACAACCCAAGGCAGGGAGAAAGAATTGTCCAACTGTGACTCAGGGCAAATTGCCATCAATCCTCCGCAGGCTTCTGCCAAACTGCTCTATCCGGGCAAATGGGAAGCCACTACACTCAATCGGTATACCTGACTGACGAGGCGTGAACGGTGACACCACTCATGATTACCCTGCTTATAGTGGCGGGTATCGCCTTACTGATCGTGATCGGCTACCTGAACAACGTAGTCGAGAACAACAAGCTGGAGCGCGCACGACTTAAAGTCGAGCTGGCCGACCGCTTGCGTCGGGTGGGCGAGATCACCGAAACCTTCCCTGGCCAGTTGATGAATCCAGCCCTCAAGCTGCTGCTGACCCGCCTCGAACTCAACCTCAATCAGCGCCAGCTGGCGCTGGACAAGACCAACGACGCCATCCGCGCACGTATCGCCGAGCTGGACACGCTGATCGCCCAGGGCGAATCGCTGCCGGTCACCAACCCGCCGTCGCCCATCCAGACCGAAGCCAAGGCCAAGGACATCCGCTTCCTGCTGGAGGCACTGCACAGCCAGGTAGTCCGCGCCTGCCAGGAAGGCTTCCTGGCCACCAACGAAGCCAAGTACTGGGTCAAGGAAATCCGCCACATCCTGGTGGTGCTGCATATCGAGTTTTTCAACAACCTCGGCCAGGCCGCCCTGCAACAAGCCCAGCCAGGCCACGCCCGTCTCGCCTTCGAGCGCGGCGTGCAGTACCTGCGCAAGCAGCCGGAGCCTGCGCAATACCGCGAGCAATTGGAATATATGGAGAAGATGCTGACCCGGGCCAATGCCATGGTGCTGGACAACATCGAACCGACCGCCGACGACGTCAACGCCCTGACCGAGGGCCTGAAGACCGACGAAGAAGAAAACTGGAAGAAGAAAGTCATCTACGACTGAGACGACCGGGAAAGAACAGAGGGGCCGCGAAGGGCCCCTCTTTCATTTGCATCGATCAGCAATCGGTCGCTTGCAGGAAAATCCCGGCCAACCGCTCCAGCCCCGCCTGATCCCCGACACCAAAACGCGCCAGCCTGGGACTGTCCAGATCCAGCACGCCAATCAAGCGCCCTTCCTTGACCAGCGGAATCACCAGCTCGCTATTGGAAGCACTGTCGCAGGCGATATGCCCGGGGAAGGCATGCACGTCCTCGACACGCTGGGTCTCCAGGCTCGCCGCCGCCGCCCCGCACACGCCGCGCCCGAAGGGAATCCGAACGCAGGCCACCTGCCCCTGGAACGGACCCAGGACCAGCTCACCGTCGCGATTGAGATAAAACCCTGCCCAGTTCAGGTCCTCGACCTGGCTATAGAGAAAGGCGGAAAACTGCGCGGCGTTGGCGATGAAGTCCCGCTCACCGGAAAGCAGTGCCTCCAGTTGCGCCGCCAGCAGCTCGTAGCCACCCAGGCCAGCGCCCGCCGCATTCAAATCGATCATCTGTGTTGCTCCAGCAGTTTGAGTCCGACCCAGTAGCGGGCGAACTGATAGGCACNNGGCCGGTTGCCCAGCGGATCGCGGCCTTGTCGAGTTCTTCGTCGCGCGCCCAGACCAGGCCAGGGCCCTCGGCCAGTTGGCCAATCCAGTGCTCGACGACATCGAGGAAATGTTCCTGGCTGAACGGATAGAACGACAGCCACAGTCCGAAACGATCGGACAAGGCGATCTTGTCCTCCACGGCCTCGTTGGGATGCAGCTCACCGTCGACCATCTTCCAGTTTTCGTTGTCGCTCTGTTTTTCCGGGACCAGGTGGCGGCGGTTCGAGGTGGCGTACAACAGCACGTTGTCCGACGCCTGTTCCAGCGAACCGTCGAGCACGCTCTTCAACACACGGTAATCACCCTCCCCGGTTTCGAACGACAGATCGTCGCAGAACAGCACGAAACGCTGCGGCAGCTTGCGCAACTGCTCCACCACCCGCGGCAGGTCCGCAAGGTGATCCCGCTCGATCTCGATCAGGCGCAATCCGGCGCCGGCATACTCGGCGAGCAATGCCCGCACCAGCGACGACTTGCCAGTACCTCGCGAGCCCCACAACAACGCATGGTTGGCCGGCATGCCATCGAGGAACTGGCGGGTGTTGCGTCCCAGTTGTTCACGCTGCCGATCGACACCGATCAGGTCGGACAGACGAATATCCAGGCTCACGTTCAGCGGCAGGAGGAAACCGCTGCGGCCATCACGCTGCCAGCGGGCTGCCAGGCAGCTGCTCCAGTCGATTTCCGGCCGGGGCATCGGCAACAGGGGTTCGAGACGCGCCAGCACACTTTCAGCGCGATCAAGAAAAGCATTCAAACGAGAGTCCACGAAGAATTCCTCGGTCAGATCCAGGCAATAACGAGAGAACTGAATGTGTGACAGTACATGCCAGCAGCCGGGGTTGATCGGCTATGCTTGCGCAGCGCATGGAATGTGGAACTGGCTCGGGACCATGGATATCAAGTTCACCAATCGCCTGTCGTACAAGCAAGCCCGGTTGACCGTCCTCGTCGGCTTCATCCTGGGAACCTTGCTCAGCTTCATCCAGATAGGGATCGATTATGCCAGCGAAGACGCCTCCATCAACCGCGAGATGCAGGCCCTGCTGGACATCAGTCACAACACCGCATCACGCATCGCCTACAACATCGACTCCGAACTCGCCCAGGAGCTGACCCTCGGCCTGCTGCAATCGCCGGCCATCGTGCGCGCCCGGCTGATCGACAACAACGACACCGTGCTCGCCGATATGCAGCGCCCTCGCGAGGAAAGCGCCTACCGCCCCCTCAGCGACTTCCTGTTCGGCAACAACCGGGAGTTCCGCAATCGGCTGTTCCTCAGCCACATGCCCAGCGAATACCTCGGCACCCTGTTCATCGACGTCGACACCTTCACCTTCGGCAGTCGCTTCCTCAAGCGTGCCGAGGTCACCCTGCTCAACGGCTTCGTCCGCAGCCTGATCCTCACCGGCATTCTCCTGGCGCTGTTCTACATGATGCTGACCAAGCCGCTGGTACGGGTGATCAGCGCCTTGAGCAACAGCGACCCGCGGGACGGCAAGCAAGGCAAGCTGCCCTTTCCCGTCGGCCATGAACACGACGAGATCGGCGTGCTGGTCAAGGTCGCCAACCAGCAGTTCGTCACCATGGCCACCGAAATCCAGCAACGGCGCAACGCCGAGAACCGCCTCACCGACTACCTCGGCCAACTGGAAAACATGGTCTCGGCGCGGACCGACGAACTCAAGTCCAGCAACAACCGTCTCAGCCAGTCCAACCTGGAGCTCGAGGACGCCCGCCGCCGCGCCCTCGACATGGCCCAGGCTCGCGCCGCCTTCCTGGCCAACATGAGCCACGAGATCCGCACCCCGCTCAATGGTCTGCTGGGCATGATCGCGCTGTCACTGGACAGCCCGCTGAGTACCGAGCAGCGCCAGCAACTGTCCATCGCCCATGACTCGGGCAAGGTGCTGGTGGAATTGCTCAACGATATTCTCGACCTGTCGAAGTTCGACGCGGGGCAACTGGAGCTGGAACGGATTCCGTTCGATCTCGGTGCATTGGTGGAGGACACCGCCAGCCTGCTGTCGCAGAACACTGCGCCGAACGTCGAGCTGACCTGCCTGATCGACCCGAAATTTCCGTCGCTGGTCCTGGGTGATCCGACCCGGGTCAGGCAGATCGTCAGCAACCTGCTGTCCAACGCCCTCAAGTTCACCCGCTTCGGCCGCGTCGACGTGCGCTTGCGCACGCAAAACGGCGGGGTGCGTATCGATGTCTGCGACACCGGCATCGGCATCGACCCGGAAGCCCAGACGCGGATCTTCCAGCCCTTCACCCAGGCTGGCGCCGGCATTACCCGGCAATACGGCGGCACCGGCCTCGGCCTGACCCTGACCAACAACCTCTGCGAAGCCATGCACGGGCGCTTGAGCATCAGTTCCGAAACCGGTTTCGGCAGCCAGTTCAGCGCCGAACTGCCCCTGCCCGGTCATACCGCGGCGGTCATGCCGGACCCACTGCGTGGCGCAGTGATTGCCATCACCAACGCCAAAAGCGGCCTGGCCGAGTTGCTGCAGACCCTGCTGCCGCGCTGGGGCCTGCACTACAGGCGCCTGGACAGCCTCGACGAGCTCGGCGGGGAAACGCCGGACCTGCTGATTACCGACGACCTGGACTGCGTCCTGACCCTGCGTCCGGCGAGCAAGGCACCCGCCCTGCTGATCACCGCCTATGGCAATTTCCTGCCCGGCGAACAGGCGGCCAGCCTCGCCCCGCTGCAACAACAGGCCCGGCCACTGGCCCGTGGCGCGCTGTATCAGGCCATGCGCCGGGTACTGGTGCGGGTCGACGAGCGCGCC
>DQAA01000449.1:4186-5149 GCA_003523465.1 Pseudomonas sp. | reverse complement strand
CTGGCTTGCCAGCGATTGGGAGCACTGCGGTCTCAGACCAAGGTCGCACCACCCATCCCCCAAGGTTGAAATCCTTCCCCGCACCCCCATATGAGTCTGCACAGGCATTTTCGCCCCGCTGCGTGGAGACTCTCCCTTGACCACCATCGTTTCAGTTCGTCGCCACGGCAAAGTCGTCATGGGCGGCGACGGCCAGGTTTCCCTCGGCAACACCGTGATGAAAGGCAACGGCAAGAAGGTCCGTCGCCTGTACCACGGCCAGGTCATCGCTGGCTTCGCCGGCGCCACCGCCGACGCCTTCACCCTCTTCGAACGCTTCGAAGGCCAGCTGGAAAAACACCAGGGCCATCTGATCCGCGCCGCCGTCGAGCTGGCCAAGGAATGGCGTACCGACCGCTCCCTGAGCCGCCTGGAAGCCATGCTGGCAGTCGCCAACAAGGACGCCTCCCTGATCATCACCGGCAACGGTGACGTGGTCGAACCCGAAGACGGCCTGATCGCCATGGGTTCCGGTGGCGCCTTCGCCCAGGCCGCAGCCCGCGCCCTGCTGAACAAGACCGACCTGTCGGCCCGGGAAATCGCCGAGACCGCACTGAACATCGCCGGTGACATCTGCGTGTTCACCAACCACAACCTGACCATCGAGGAGCAGGACCTGGCCGAGTGATTCAGCTGATCTGGCGCCCGGATACATCGCCGGGCTTTTCCACGCTGATAACACCGCCAAGGGACCACATACCATGTCCATGACCCCCCGCGAGATCGTCCACGAACTCAACCGCCACATCATCGGCCAGGACGACGCCAAGCGCGCCGTCGCCATCGCCCTGCGCAACCGCTGGCGCCGCATGCAGCTCCCCGCCGAGCTGCGTGCCGAAGTGACTCCGAAGAACATCCTGATGATCGGCCCGACCGGCGTCGGCAAGACCGAAATCGCCCGTCGCCTGGCCAAGCTGGCCAATG
>DQAA01000449.1:3892-4117 GCA_003523465.1 Pseudomonas sp. | reverse complement strand
GCAGGAAATGGTCCGCGTGCGCCACCGCGCCGAAGACGCCGCCGAGGACCGCATCCTCGACGCCCTGCTGCCACCGGCCCGTGCCGGCTTCAACGAAGACGCCGCGCCAAGCGCCGACTCCAACACCCGCCAGCTGTTCCGCAAGCGCCTGCGCGAAGGCCAGCTGGACGACAAGGAAATCGAGATCGAAGTGGCCGAGGCCGTGGGTGTCGACATTTCCGCGCC
>DQAA01000449.1:0-3760 GCA_003523465.1 Pseudomonas sp. | reverse complement strand
CACGGCATCGTGTTCATCGACGAAATCGACAAGGTGGCCAAGCGCGGCAACGTCGGCGGCGCCGATGTGTCCCGCGAAGGCGTGCAGCGCGACCTGCTGCCGCTGATCGAAGGCTGCACCGTCAACACCAAGCTGGGCATGGTCAAGACCGACCACATCCTGTTCATCGCCTCCGGCGCGTTCCACCTGAGCAAGCCGAGCGACTTGGTCCCCGAGCTGCAAGGCCGCCTGCCGATCCGTGTCGAACTCAAGGCCCTGAGCCCGGAAGACTTCGAGCGCATCCTCAGCGAACCGCACGCCTCCCTGACCCTGCAATACACCGAGCTGCTGAAGACCGAAGGCCTGAACATCGAGTTCGCCGCCGAAGGCATCAAGCGCCTGGCCGAGATCGCCTGGCAGGTCAACGAGAAGACCGAGAACATCGGTGCCCGTCGCCTGCACACCCTGCTCGAGCGCCTGCTCGAAGAGGTATCGTTCAGCGCCGGCGACCTCGCCAGCAGCCACGACGAAGCGCCGATCCGCATCGACGCGGAGTACGTGAACAGCCACCTCGGTGAACTGGCACAGAACGAAGACCTGTCGCGCTACATTCTGTAAGCCGCGACGCACTGCAGGCTGGACGTCGCCGATGTCCAGCTTGTAGCGTTCGGCCTGTAGCCAAGGAGCCCGACATGTCCCGCCTGCCCACCGCGATCAACCTGCACAAAGCCTCGAAGACCCTGCGCCTGACCTACGGCCCCGACGAGGTGTACCACCTGCCCGCCGAATTCCTGCGCGTGCACTCCCCCTCCGCCGAGGTCCAGGGCCACGGCAATCCCATCCTGCAATTCGGCAAGATCAACGTCGGTCTGAGCCAGATCGAACCGGCCGGCCAGTACGCACTGAAACTGACCTTCGACGACGGCCATGACAGCGGTCTGTTCACCTGGGAATACCTCGAACAGCTGTGCCTGCGCCAGGACGATCTGTGGGCTGAATACCTGAACGATCTCGCCGCCGCCGGCAAATCCCGCGACCCGTCCGAGTCTGTCATCAAGCTGATGCTCTAGTCCGGCACTCTCCTGTTTTAGAGCGCATTTTCTAATTCGATCTGCTTGAATGCCTGCGGCACCGGCCAGCATCTGGCCGGTTGCGCATTGAAGGAAAGTCGGGTAACCAATGGAATCTGGCAGGTTCTCTGCATCGCTCAGCAGGCAGTGGAGAACAGGTCGGTTTGTGGAGATCGCGCGCGACAGCAGGGTGTTTTCCCATGCGGAGCAGAACCCTCGCCGCTCACCGCAGCTCCCATCCGGCCGCAGGATCGCAATTCGTTATCACTGGTCACCCGGGCTGAAGTATCGGGACTCGTCTGTGTAACGCCAGCAGCCGAACCGCTACTCATCTCAGGACAACGGAGCGTCGTAGATGAGCAACAAGAGTAACGATGACCTGCAGCGCCAAGCCTCGGAAAACACCCTGGGTCTGAACCCGGTCATAGGCTTGCGCCGCAAGGATTTGCTGACTTCTGCCCGCATGGTGCTGCGCCAGGCCATCCGGCAACCGCTGCACAGCGCCAAGCACGTCGCGCACTTCGGCATGGAGCTCAAGGACGTGATCTTCGGCAAATCCAGCCTGCAGCCGGACAGCGACGACCGTCGCTTCAACGATCCGGCCTGGAGCCAGAACCCTCTTTATCGCCGCTACCTGCAGACCTACCTGGCCTGGCGCAAGGAACTGCACGACTGGGTCGGCGACAGCAGCATGTCCCCCACCGATATCAGCCGCGCCCACTTCGTCGTCAACCTGATGACCGAAGCCATGGCCCCGACCAACAGCATGGCCAACCCGGCGGCGGTCAAGCGCTTCTTCGAAACCGGCGGCAAGAGCCTGCTCGACGGCCTGTCCAACCTGGCCAAGGACATGGTCAACAACGGCGGCATGCCCAGCCAGGTGAACATGGACGCCTTCGAGGTCGGCAAGAACCTCGGCACCAGCGAAGGCTCGGTGGTGTACCGCAACGATGTGCTGGAACTGATCCAGTACGGCCCGATCACCGAGCAGGTCCACGAGCGACCGCTGCTCGTGGTACCACCGCAGATCAACAAGTTCTACGTCTTCGACCTCAGCCCGGAAAAGAGCCTGGCTCGCTTCTGCCTGCGCTCCACGGTGCAGACCTTCATCATCAGTTGGCGCAACCCGACCAAGGCCCAGCGCGAATGGGGCCTGTCGACCTACATCGACGCGCTCAAGGAAGCGGTCGACGTGGTCCTGGAGATCACCGGCAGCGACGACCTGAACATGCTCGGCGCCTGCTCCGGCGGCATCACCTGCACCGCGCTGGTCGGCCACTACGCCGCACTGGGCGAGCGCAAGGTCAACGCCCTGACCCTGCTGGTCAGCGTGCTCGACACCACCCTCGACACCCAGGTCGCGCTGTTCGTCGACGAGCAGACCCTCGAAGCGGCCAAGCGTCGCTCCTACCAGCAGGGCGTGCTCGATGGCGGCGAGGTCAGCCGGGTGTTCGCCTGGATGCGCCCCAATGACCTGGTGTGGAACTACTTCGTCAACAACTACCTGCTCGGCAAGTCGCCGCCGCCGTTCGACATCCTCTACTGGAACAACGACAGCACCCGACTGCCGGCCGCCTTCCACGGCGACCTGCTGGACTTCTTCAAGTACAACCCGCTGGCCCATCCCGCCGGTATGGAGGTCTGCGGCACGCCGATCGACCTGGGCAAGATCAGCGTCGACAGCTTCCACGTCGCCGGGCACAACGACCACATCACCCCATGGGACGCGGTGTACCGCTCGGCGCTGCTGCTGGGTGGCGAGCGGCGCTTCGTGCTGTCCAACAGCGGCCATGTGCAGAGCA
Organism: Pseudomonas sp.; assembly: GCA_003523465.1. Lineage (GTDB taxonomy): Bacteria > Pseudomonadota > Gammaproteobacteria > Pseudomonadales > Pseudomonadaceae > Aquipseudomonas. Next base: position 909 of record DQAA01000449.1, on the reverse strand, counting down.
TCATCAACCCGCCGGGCAATCCCAAGTCGCACTATGTGCTCAACCCGAAACTCAGCGGCGACCCGCGGGCCTGGTATTACGACGCGGAAAAAACCGAAGGCAGCTGGTGGCCGTTGTGGCTGGAATGGATGCAGGCCCGCTCCGGCGCCTTGCGCGAGACCGGCACCACCCTGGGCAGCGCCAGCTACCCGGCCATGGACCCCGCACCCGGCCAGTACGTGCTGGTGCGCTGATCAGAGGACTGAATGAAGACCCGCGACCGCATCCTCGAATGCGCCCTGCTGCTGTTCAACGAGCAGGGCGAGCCGAATGTCTCGACCCTGGAAATCGCCAACGAACTGGGGATCAGCCCCGGCAATCTCTACTACCACTTCCACGGCAAGGAGCCGCTGGTGCTCGGTCTGTTCGAGCGCTTCGAGGAAGAGCTGACGCCACTGCTCGACCCTCCCCTGGAAGTGCGCCTGGATGCCGAGGATTACTGGCTGTTCCTGCACCTGATCGTCGAGCGCATGGCGCAGTACCGGTTTCTCTTCCAGGACCTGTCCAACCTGACCGGACGCTTGCCCAAGCTGGCCCGCGGGATGCGCACCTTGCTCAATGCCCTCAAGCGCACCCTTGCGACATTGCTGGCCAACCTCAAGGCCCAGGGCCAGGTCACCAGCGACACCCGGGCGCTGGGGCAACTGGTGGAGCAGATCACCCTGACCTTGCTGTTCTCCCTGGATTACCAGCGGGTGCTGGCCAAGGAGGCGGAGGTGGGTGTGGTGGTGTACCAGGTGATGATGCTGGTGGCGCCGCATCTGGAGTCGCCGTCGCGGCATGCGGCGGAGCAGCTGGCCTTGAGGTATCTGGATGGCTGATGGCTCCCACAGGTTCGGCGGTGCATGCGATACCTGTGGGAGCCGGCGT
>DQAA01000212.1 GCA_003523465.1 Pseudomonas sp. | reverse complement strand
ATGGCCATGCTGGTGACCCAGGTCGCCACCGCCGCTGCCGCACTGGGCTGGATGTTCGCCGAGTGGATCACCCACGGCAAACCAAGCGCCCTGGGCATCGCCTCGGGTGTGGTCGCCGGCCTGGTTGCCATCACCCCCGCCGCTGGTACTGCCGGCCCGATGGGTGGCCTGGTTATCGGTCTGGTTTCCGGTGTGGTCTGCTTCTTCTGCGCCACCAGCCTGAAACGCAAACTGGGCTATGACGACTCGCTGGACGCCTTCGGCGTGCACGGTGTCGGCGGTATCGTCGGTGCGATCCTCACCGGTGTGTTCGCAGCCCCTGCCCTGGGCGGCTTCGGCACCGTGACCGACATCGGCGCACAAGTCTGGATCCAGGCCAAAGGCGTCGGCTTCACCGTGATCTACACCGCCATCGTCACCTACGTGATCCTGAAAGTGCTGGATGTAGTGATGGGCCTGCGTGTGAACGAAGAAGAAGAATCGGTCGGTCTCGACCTGGCACAACACAACGAGCGCGGCTACAACCTGTAACCCGCCGAGAAAAAAACTTGCCCGGCTCGCCGGGCATTTTTTCGCCCCGAATTTGCCTCGCAGACCGCTCGCAAACGGTTTTTCGCAGCAGGTTCATCGCGGATGGAATGACTAACCGATTGTCAGCGGAAAACTTACAGTCTTCAGGGCGTTTTAGGCACTTTGCTTTTTCATCCGGCACGCTAGAATGCGCGCCGTGAGGTGATGATGGCCTGTTCACACACTTCATGGCCCTTTGCTAGTCTTGCTGATGAGTAAGCCGATTGGCAGGGACCGGTCGGAGCTTTTGAACCGGCAGCTCTTTATTTGGTCAGGCTCTGTGGGGCCTGCACAGCGTTCGCCGGCTCAGTTGGCGGGCGTTGTCGATCATGGGTAGCCCGTGATCCGTGATCTTTCTCTGGCGGTCGTAAACCTCTACGGCGGCTGGTCTATAACTAATCTGCTTTTCGCAAGTCATGAGGTAGAACATGAGCGACGACGATCTGGAAAACGACGACCTCGAAGTAGGCGACGACGAAGAGGGTGATGAAGGCCTCGAAGCGGCAGCGGACGACGTAGCCGACGACGCGGGTGACGACAGCCCGGCCCCTGCGGCCAAAGGCAAATCCAAGGCAGCGGTCTCGGTCGACGAGATGCCGAGCATGGAAGCCAAGCAGAAGGAGCGCGACGCTATCGCCCGCGCCATGGAAGAATTCCTGGCACGCGGTGGCAAGGTGCAGGAAGTCGAAGCCAATGTGGTTGCCGACCCTCCCAAGAAGCCTGACAACAAATACGGCAGCCGTCCTATCTGAGGCCGTCGTAACGAAAAGCCCGCCATCAAACAGCGGGCTTTTTTGTGTCTGGTGGACAGCGTTCGATCAACGCCAGCGGGCGAGTACGTCTGGCAGCTGCGACAAGCGCTGGATCTCCGCATCCGGCTGGCCATCGGCTTCCCAGTCCTTGCCCTGGGGGTTGAACCACACCGCGCGCAGGCCTGCACGCTGGGCGCCGGCAATATCGTCGCCGGGGTGATCGCCGATATGCACGGCGGCACTGGCGTCGGCTTCACCCTGGCGCAGCGCTTCGAGGAACGGCGCCGGATCCGGCTTGCCGATACCCAGGTCTTCGGCGCAAAGGGCGAACTTGAAGTAGTCGGCCAGCCCCAGGCGGCGCACATCGGCATTGCCGNNTCGGCGCAACAGCTCCAGCACCGGCTGCACTTCGGGGAAGATCTCGATCTGATGGCGGGCGTGAAGGAACACCTCGAAGCCCTCGTTGGCCAGTTCGCGGGCCTGGTGCTCGCTGTAGCCGACGTCTTCCAGGGCATGGAACAGCACGCGCCGGCGCAGGGCGCTGATGCGGTGCTTGAGGCCGGGTTCGGCCTGCACCAGCCGCTCGCGAATGGCGTACAGATGCTCCACCGGAACGCTGCCAAGGCTCGGCGCATTGGCCGCCAGCCAGTCGCGCAGCACCGCTTCGGCGCTGACGATCACGGGTGCGGTGTCCCACAGGGTGTCGTCGAGGTCGAAGGTAATCAGCTGAATGCTCATGAGTCGTCGCCCTTACTGCGTTTGGCACGAGGATGCGCGCTGTCGTAGACCGCGGCAAGGTGCTGGAAATCGAGGTGGGTGTAGATCTGGGTGGTCTTGATGTCGGCGTGGCCAAGCATCTCCTGGACTGCGCGCAAGTCCTGGGATGACTCCAGCAAGTGGCTGGCGAAGGAGTGCCGGAGCATGTGGGGGTGCAGGTTCTGGCCCAGCTCCCGTTCGCCGGCGACCTTCACCCGTTTCTGGATGGCTCGCGGGCCGAGTCGCCGGCCCTGTTGACTGACGAACACCGCACCGTCCTGAGGATTGCTCAGCGCGCGCATCTCCAGCCATTGCTCCAGGGCTTCGCGGGCCTTGCGTCCTACCGGCAGGACGCGGGTCTTGCTGCCTTTGCCAAGCACCTGGACCAGCCCGGCGGGCAGGTCGAGCTGTTGCAGGTCGAGGCTGGTCAGCTCGGACAGGCGCAGGCCGGAAGAGTAGAAGAGTTCGAGAATCGCGTGGTCGCGGCGGGCGAGGAAGTCGTCCTCCACGGCGCCTTCGAGCAGTTGCAGGGCGCGGTCGGTATCCAGCGTTCGCGGCAGGCGCCGTTCGCCCTTGGGCGCGGACAGGCCGGTGGCCGGATCATGCTCGCAGATGCCTTCGCGGTTGAGATAGCCATAGAAACCACGCACCGCCGAGAGCAGGCGGGCGAGGCTGCGAGACGACTGCCCCTGATGATGGCGGCGGGCGATGAACTGGCGCAGTTGCTGGATCTGCAGGGCCTTCCAGTCGCTGATCCCCACGGTTGTGCAGAACGCCAGAACGCTGTCGAGATCGCGCCGGTAGGCCACCTGGGTGTGCTCCGACATCTGCCGCTCGCTGCGCAGGTGCGTGTAGAACGCCTCCAGCTGGCGCTCCATTCAGCGTACCGGGCGCAGGGTCTGGGTCAGGCGCGGCACGACACGACCGAGCACTTCGGCGATGTAGCCGAGGAACAGGGTGCCGACGCTGCTCTTGTAGTGATGCGGGTCACGGCTGCCGATCGCCAGGACACCGTGCAGCCCCTGGTTTTCCAGGGTCGCCACGGCACTGGAGCCAACGTCCTTGCGCTGCGCTTCGCCGAACAGGAAGTCCAGCTCATGGTCGCGCAGGTTGCCGCTGACGGTCTTGCCGCTGCACAGCAGGCCGCCAATGGCTTGCTGGGCCTCGCCGGCGCTGACCCAGCGGCCTACCGGCGCTGCGTTTTCACCGAACAGGATGAGGCTGACGAAGGGCACCTGGAAATCCTGGCGCAGACGGTCCTCCACGGCCATGACCACGGTTTCCAGATTGTCGGCGTCGAGCAGGTCGAGGATCAGCCGGCGGGTCTTTTCGAACAGCCGGTCGTTGTCGCGGGCGACATCCATCAGGTGCGAGAGGCGGTGGCGCATCTCGATGTTGCGGTCGCGCAGCAGCTTGAGCTGGCGCTCCACCAGCGACACGCTGTCGCCGCGCTGGTGGGGGATCTGTTGCTCGAGCAGGAGGTCGTCGTGCTCGGCAAAGAAGGTGGGATGGGCGCGAAGATAGGCGGCCACGGCTTCAGCCCCGACGTCGGGCGTGGAGCCCTCCGCGAGAATGTCGCTGGGTTCCGCGGCTGGCGCCTGGGGCTGATCGGTCATGGCTGGCACTCACTCATAGACGAACCTGTCCTTCGTAAACCCGTACTGCCGGGCCGGTCATCAACACGGGTTTGCCCGGGCCGCCCCACTCGATGGACAGGCGTCCACCGGGCAGGTCGATCAGCAGCGGCGAATCCATCCAGCCCTGGCTGATGGCAGCCACCGCAGCCGCGCAAGCGCCGGTGCCGCAAGCCTGGGTTTCCCCGGCGCCGCGCTCCCAGACGCGCAACTGGGCGCGATGCCGGTCGATGACCTGGAGGAATCCGACGTTGACCCGCTGCGGGAAGCGCGGGTGGTTTTCGATCTGCGGGCCGAGGTCGTGGACCGGGGCGCTGTTGATGTCATCGACGCGCAGCACGGCGTGGGGGTTGCCCATGGATACCGCGGCCAGCTCGACGGTCTGCCCGCCGACTTCCAGCGGGTAGCTCAGGGCCTGGGCTGGCGCCTGGAACGGAATCTCCGCCGGGACCAGCCGCGGCGGGCCCATGTCGACGCTGATCTGCCCGTCGTTGCGCACGTCCAGCTCGATGATGCCGCTCTTGGTTTCGACGCGGATGCGCTTCTTCGCGGTCAGGCGCTTGTCCAGCACGAAGCGGGCGAAACAGCGCGCGCCGTTGCCGCACTGCTCCACTTCAGAGCCGTCGGCGTTGAAGATGCGGTAGCGGAAATCCACTTCGGGATTGCTCGGGGCCTCGACGATCAGCAGTTGGTCGAAACCGACACCGGTATGGCGGTCGCCCCACTGCTTGGCGTGCTTGGGCTGGATATGCGCGTGCTGGCTGACCAGGTCGAGGACCATGAAATCATTGCCCAGGCCGTGCATCTTGGTAAAACGCAAAAGCATCGTGTCACTCCGGCAGCAGGCTTTCGCCGGCGAACAGCTCGGCTACGGTCTCGCGGCGGCGCACTTCGAACGCCTGGTCGCCATCGACCAGCACTTCGGCGCAGCGGCCACGGGTGTTGTAGTTGGAGCTCATGACGAAACCATAGGCGCCCGCGGAACGAACGGCCAGCAGGTCGCCTTCGGCCAGGTTCAGGGTGCGGTCCTTGGCAAGGAAGTCGCCGGTCTCGCAGATCGGCCCGACCACATCGTAGTTGCGGGGCTCGCCGGCGCGCGGTTGCACGGCGCTGACGTCCATCCAGGCCTGGTACAGGGCCGGACGGATCAGGTCGTTCATCGCCGCGTCGACGATGGCGAAATCCTTGTGCTCGGTGTGCTTGAGGTATTCCACGCGGGTCAGCAGGACGCCGGCGTTGGCGACGATATGCCGGCCCGGCTCGAAGACCAGGGCCAGGTCGCGGTCGCCAAGGCGCTCGCGCACGGCCTTGATGTAGTCGCCGGCCAGCGGCGGCTGTTCATCGCGGTAACGCACGCCGAGACCGCCGCCCAGGTCCAGGTGATTGAGCAGGATGCCGCACTCGCCGAGGCGGTCGACCAGCATCAGGATGCGGTCGAGGGCGTCGAGGAAGGGTTCCAGGGAGGTGAGTTGCGAGCCGATATGGCAGTCGACGCCGACCACTTCGAGGTTCGGCAACTGTGNNGATGGCGATGCCGAACTTGTTCTCTTTCAGGCCGGTGGAGATGTACGGGTGGGTGCCGGCGTCGACGTCCGGGTTGACCCGAAGCGAGACCGGGGCGCGCAGGCCCATCTCTGCGGCGACCTGCTGCAGGCGTTCGAGTTCTTCGGTGGACTCGACGTTGAAGCAGTGCACGCCGACCTCGAGGGCGCGGCGCATGTCTTCGCGGGTCTTGCCGACGCCG
>DQAA01000246.1 GCA_003523465.1 Pseudomonas sp. | reverse complement strand
GGCCGACCAGCAACTGCGCCGCGTCGACAGCGACGAGATCGGCGGCGGTATCGGCCTGGACGAAGCCGAGCTGGCGCGTTCGGCGCCGCTGGACGGCAAGCCCTGGACCGACCGGGTATCGCCGCCGGAAGGCGATGAAGAAGCCTGACTGAAGAGGAAGCGATCATGAGCGAACAACATTGCGCCTGTCCCGGCTGCACCTGCGAAGTGGACGCCAATGCCGTGCAACTGGCCGGTCAGGCCTACTGCTGCAAGGCCTGTGCGAGTGGGCATGCGGGTGGCGAGCCGTGCCGCATGAGCGAGTGTCACTGCGGCGATGACAAGGCCAGGCAGCCGGACGAGGAAAACGTCGATAACGCGCTGGAAGAGACCTTCCCGGCGAGTGATCCGATTTCGCCTTGACCTTGGGTGACGGGGCCGCCCAGCGGCCCCAAGGTATCTACTTCTTCAACGCGGCAACCAGCTGCGCCTTGTCCATGGTCGAGCGCCCTGGAATGTTCTGCTTGCGTGCCTTGTCCATCAGTTCGGCCTTGGTCAGGTCCTCCAGCGCCTGATCGGGGCGCGGCTCGCCTTGGCGGGTCTTCACCGCCCGGCGCGCCGACGAATGCCGTGATTGGTGCTTGGCCGCTGCGCTTTTCTCCTGGCCGGACCCGCCGGCCTTTTCGCCCCCGCCAGACTGCTTGTTCACCGTAGCCCAGGCCCGCGCCTCGGCCTCATCCTTGGGCACGCCCCTGGCCTCGTAACTGTCCTCGATATGCGCGGCCTTGCGTTTCTGTTCCGCCGTGTACTTGGCTTTGCTTCCTCGTGGCATGGGTCGGTCCTCTTGCTTGGTTTTCAAGTGGCCTCAGGGCAATTGCTCGGGGAGCTTGCCCGGCTCGGCTTGCAAGCCCGCGTCGAGCTTCAGGCGCTGCAGCAGGTTGCGCGCATCGAAGGGCGCACGGACTTTCAGGTCGTTGTCGAAATAGCAGTAGACCGCCTTGTCACCCTTGGTCGCGGCATCGCGGGGGCCGGCCAGTTGCGCATCGCCGGGCTGCTGGCCACGGCTCCAGGTGCGGATTCGTCGAGCCCAGCGTTTCAAGGCGTCATCGGTGTAGCCACTGGCATACAACTCGGCATCGCCATGCAGGCGCAGGTAGACGAAATCGGCGGTCAGGTCTTCCAGGCAGGGCCACTTGCCGGCGGTATCGGCAACCACCAGGGCCACCTGATGCTTGCGCAGCAACTCGATAAACCCGGGGTCACGGAAGCTGTCGTTGCGGATTTCCAGGGCATGGCGCAAGGGGTGTTTACCGTGGGTTTCGAATGCACCGTCTTTCTTCAGGCGCTCGGTGCAGTGCCTGGCGCATTGACTGGCGGCGTGATGGTCATGGGGCAGGCGCTGGAGAAAGTCGGCGAAGCGCTGGGCATCGAACTTCATGCTTGGCGGGAACTGCCAGAGGATCGGCCCCAGCTTGGCGCCCAGTTGCAGCGGCCCGGAGGCGAAGAAGTTGGCCAGCGGCTCGTCGATCTCCTTGAGCCGGCGAACATGGGTGATATAGCGCGGCGCCTTTACCGCGAAGACGAAATCGCCCGGGGTATCGTCGCGCCATTCGGCGTAGCGCTGCGGCGTCTGCAAGGCATAGAACGAACCGTTGATCTCGATGCTGTTCACCGCCCGCGAAGCGAAGGCCAGTTCCTTCGCCTGGACCAGCCCTTCGGGGTAGAAGACCTTGCGCCACGGGGGATAGCGCCAGCCGGAAATACCGATGCGAATCTCGCTCACGCCGCCGTTCCTTGCATTGCTCGTTACAGGGTGCGACCGGGGTGGCGCGAGGCGGGTTCAGGGAGATGGACGAGTGGCGGAAAAGAGAAAGCCCCGTCAGACGGGGCTTGGGGACTCGCAGCCTGCAAGTGGGCGGACTTCCCTGGTGATCGACTCCCCGCTCTCGATCTCGGCTTTGCGCAGATCATAAGCGGCCTGGAGGTTCAGCCAGAATTGAGCGCTGGTACCCAGTGCTGCGGCGAGCCGCAACGCAACATCGGCACTGACATTGCGACGTTCGCGAACGATATCGTTCACCGTCGGAGCGGACACGTGCAGAGCACGGGCAAGTGCGGCTGGGGTGATACCCATGGGTTGCAGATATTCTTCCTTGAGGATTTCTCCTGGATGGATCGGACGCATGCCGTTCTTGTGCATGAGTTCATTACCTCAGTGGTAGTCGACGATTTCCATGCTTAACGTTATTCGTTAATGGCTTCGAGCCCAACCCCGCAAGTGTTGCGAAAACTGAACTTTGCTCCCTCTCGCCCTCTCCACCGAATGTCGAGTCGGACGTGCTCGACATGACGAGGAAGCGTTCCATGAAGTTCTCGCGTTTTTCCCAGAAGCTGGCCAACTGGACCGGCCGGCCCCTGACCTTCGCCATTGCCTTCGGGCTGGTGCTGGCCTGGGGGATCAGCGGGCCGTTGTTTCATTTCAGCGATACCTGGCAACTGGTGATCAATACGTCGACCACCATCGTGACCTTCCTCATGGTGTTCCTGATCCAGAACACCCAGAACCGTGATACCGACGAGCTGCACATCAAGGTCGACGAGTTGCTGCGCGCCACGCGCCGGGCTCACAAGGCCTTGCTCGGCCTCGACGACCTGGACGAGAAGCAGCTCCATGAGTTGCGCCAGCGCTACCAGCATCTGGGCGCGCTGGCCGATGACAAGGGCGCCGACAAGCTGCCCCGCGGCAACGACGACCCCTGACCCAAGGACGCACAGCACGAGGTGACCATGGCCAGTCATATCATTCATTTCACCGGTCCGATCAACGCATCCACCTGCGGTAATCTCATCACCACCTGCTCCAAGGCCCTGCACCAGGGCGCCGAACGCATCCAGCTGAACATCGCCACCATGGGCGGGGAGTGCAGCTACGGCTTCAGCCTGTACAACTTCCTGCGCTCGCTGCCGGTACCGGTGCAGACCCACAACCTCGGCACGGTGGAGTCGATGGGCAATATCCTGTTTCTTGCCGGCGAGCGGCGTACGGCCTGTGCCTTGAGCAAGTTTTTGTTCCACCCGTTTCACTGGACCCTGCACGGCTCCGTGGACCACGCGCGGATGGCCGAGTACGCCATGAGCCTGGATTACGACCTGCAGTTGTACGCGCAGATCGTTGCCGAGCGGACCGAGGGTGCGCAGGAGCGGCTGGATGTTCCCCGCTACCTGATGGCGCATCCGCGAATCGTCACCCC
>DQAA01000211.1 GCA_003523465.1 Pseudomonas sp. | reverse complement strand
GCAGAGCTGCCATACCAACAAGTGCCCGACCGGCGTCGCCACCCAGGACGGCCTGCGCCAGCGCGCCCTGGTGGTGCCGGACAAGGCCGAGCGGGTGTTCAACTTCCACCGCAACACCCTCAAGGCCCTGGCGGAAATGCTCGCCGCCGCCGGCCTCGACCACCCGTCGCAACTGGAGGCCAAGCACCTGGTGCGGCGCATGTCGGCCACCGAGATCAAGCTGTTCTCCCAATTGCATGTGTTCCTCAAGCCAGGAGAACTGCTGGGCGGCGAGATCAGCGGCGAGTTCTACCAGCGCATGTGGAAGATGGCGCGGGCCGATAGCTTCGAGCCGTATAGCGAAGCGGCGGCTTGAGAGACATCCAGTAACATCCCTCCATTGCAATCTCCGTTGAAACTGCCCACCCTCCGCGCCGCCGATCGGTAAAGACCGTCGGCGCGGAACCGGGGATCGCCGTGGTCGATCCTCTACTGAAACACCCTTCGCACGAGCCTTCACCATGACCAACGCCCGCGACCATCGAATCGACTTTTTCCGGGGCCTGGCGCTGGTCTTCATTTTCTGGGACCACATCCCCGGCAACCCGCTGGCCAACCTGACCGTGCGCAACTTCGGCTTCAGCGATGCGGCGGAGATCTTCGTGTTTCTCGCCGGCTACGCGGCGGTGCTGGCCTACGGCAAGGTGGCACTGCGTGACGGCTGGGTAGTGGCCTGCGTGCGCATCCTGCGCCGGGCGTGGGTGTTGTANNTTGTACGTGGTGCATATCTTCCTGCTGGTGTTGCTGATGGGCATCGTGTTCGTCGCCAACAACCATGTGGAAACCCGCGACATGATCCAGGAAATGGGCCTCTACTATTTCCTCGGCAACCCGCAGCAGGCGCTGGTGGACGAGTTGCTGCTGCGCTTCAAGCCCAACCTGATGGACCCGTTGCCGCTGTACATCCTGCTGCTGCTCGGCCTGCCACTGGTGTTGCCGTTGATGCTGAGGAAGGCCGAGTACGTGGTGGGCTTCTCGGTGGCGCTGTACCTGATGGCGCCGATGTTCCAGTGGAACCTGGCGGCGCAGGAAGGTGGGGTGTGGTTCTTCAATCCGCTGGCCTGGCAGTTGCTGTTCATCCTCGGCGGCGCGGTGGCGATCAATGGGCAGCGCGAGCAAGCGCCGGAACTGCGGCCGTTGTTGCGCCAGCCGCTATTCGTGGTGTCGGCGGGCTACCTGCTGGTGTGCGCGGCGATCGCCCTGTCGTGGCGCTGGCCCGAGGTACATGACGCGCTGATGCCCAAGGTGCTGGCGGAATGGTTGTACCCGATCAGCAAGACCAACCTGTCGCCGGCGCGCTTGCTGCATTTCCTCGCGCTGGCCTATTGCACCGCAAGACTGCTGCCGACCGGGCCCTGGGTGGAAACCTGGCTGGCGCAGCAAAGCTGCCGGATGGGCCGCTATTCGCTGGAGGTGTTCTGCTTTGGCGTGCTGCTGGCACCGTTGGCGGACATGGCCAATGCGCTGGGTGGGGAGCATTGGGCGATGCAGGTGCTCAGCGCGCTGGCAGGGCTGGGCCTGATGATGGGGCTGGCCTTGTGGCTGGACTGGAACAAAAGGCTGACCCGGGTGGTGCCGGTACAGGTGGTTTGACCTGAGGGCCCCATCGCCGGCAACGCTGGCGATGCGGCCCTGAAGAACACCCTCAAGACTTCAGCCAGTAATAGATCCCCGCCAATCCCAGCAAAAAACCCGGCCCGACATACAGGGCCACCCGCAGATCCCCGAAATACCCCATCACTCCCAGCACCAGCCCGAGAAACCCGAGGGCCAGGTACGAACTCCACGGCCACCACCTCATCGGATACCCCAGCCGCGCCCGCTCCTCCTCGCTCAACCCGGCACGAAACCTGAGCTGCGCCAGAAGAATCACCGCCCAGGTCCAGATCGCGCCGAAGGTGACGATGGCGGTGGCCCAGAGAAACACCTTTTCCGGCACCAGGTAATTGCCCAGCACACCCAGCAGCAACACCCCCAACGACAGCAACAAGGCATTGCACGGTACGCCACCCATCGTGGTGCGCCGGAACAGCGCCGGCGCCTGGCCTTTTTCCGCCAGCGCGCACAGCATCCGCCCGGTGCTGAAGATCGCCGCATTGCAGGCCGACAGTGCCGCCGTGATCACCACGAAATTGATCAGCCCCGCCGCCGTGCCGATCCCCAGGCGCTCGAAGGTCAGCACGAACGGGCTGCCGCCGCTGCCGATCCCGTGCCACGGGTAGATCGACAGGATCACGAACAGCGCGCCGACATAGAACAACAGCACCCGCCAGAACATCGAGCCGATGGCCCGCGGGATGGTCTTTTCCGGCTGTTTCGCTTCACCGGCCGCAAGCCCGACCAGCTCGGTGCCGAAGTAGGCGAACATCACCAGTTGCAGCGACATCAGCACCCCGCCCAGGCCATTGGGCATGAAGCCGTCGTTGCGCCAGAGATTGGACACCCCCAGGGCTTCGCCGTCATTGCCGAAACCGAAGGCCATGATCCCGATGCCGCCCAGGATCAGGGCGACGATGGTGACCACCTTGATCAGGGCGAACCAGAATTCGAACTCACCGAAGGCCCTGACCGCCAGCAGGTTGATCGCCCCCATGCTGCCCAGCGCCGCCAGCGCCCAGAGCCAGCGCGGGGTATCGGGAAACCACACGCCCATGTAGATGGCCACCGCGCTGATTTCCGCCACGCAGATCACCAGCAGGGAGAACCAGTAGTTCCAGCCGGTGAGAAAACCCGCCAGCGGTCCTAGATAGTCGTGGGCGTAGCGGCTGAAGGAGCCGGCCACCGGGTTGTGCACGGCCAGCTCGCCAAGCGCCCGCATGATCACCAGGATGGCCAGGCCGCCAGCCAGGTAAGCCAGGAGAATCGCCGGGCCGGCCATTTCGATGGCCTTGGCCGAGCCGAGGAACAGGCCGACGCCGATGCAGGCACCCAGGGCGAGCAGGCGGATATGCCGCTCGCCCAGTTCGCGTTTCAAAGAGGGCATGGAAAAAACCTCCGCTGTCAGGATGAGAACCAGCGCCCCACCCTAGTCAGACCGACCGTCGGCAACGGTTCAACCATCAGAACAGGACATTTCCCACCACGTTTTGGGAAATACCCGACGATCCCCAACTATTTTTTCCCCGCTTCCGACCAGCGTCTAAGCTTCAGACAAAGCAAGAGAAATAACGAAATCAGGCTTGAAGACTATGGGCGCACAGTGGCACTCGGATAACGGCAGTAACCTGGAAGCCGCTGAACAATCGGAAGTACCCTCGTCCCCACCACCGCGCCGCTCCTCGTTGCGCTACCTGTGGTGGCTGATCCTGCTGATCGTGCTCGCCACCGTGGCGCTGGTGGCCTGGGCCGCGAGCAAGGAGATGCAAAGCTCGGCCATCCAGTCCCGTGAATTCAGCCGCTTTGCCGCGACCTTGAGCTATTCGATGCACAAGGGGCCAAGCGATGCGATGGTCTATCCCGGCGAAGGCCCCTTCGACAAGCGCCTTGGCTACAGCGCCCTCGGCGAGTTCATACCGCGCCTGCTGAAGCGGGACTACGTGGTGGTGGAGCAGACGCGCTTTTCCCCGGCACTGATGAACTACGTCGATCACGGCTTTTTCGCACCCTATACCGAGAAGATCCAGAGCGGCCTGAGCATTACCGACTGCAAGGGCAGCGTGTTGTACCAGTATCAGTATCCGCAGCACCTGTACCCGGACTTCGGCTCGATCCCGCCAGTGATGGTGCATAGCCTGCTGTTCATCGAGAACCGCGACCTGCTCGACCCCAACGACCCCAACGGCAACCCGGCGGTGGACTGGCCGCGTTTCGCCAAGGCCGCCTACACCCAGGTCGCCAAGTACCTGGCCCTGCCCGGCCAGTCGGCAGGTGGCAGTACCCTGGCGACCCAGCTGGAGAAGTACCGCCACTCGCCCGATGGCCTGACCGCCTCCGGTGGCGAGAAGATCCGCCAGATGATTTCCGCCAGCGTGCGCGCCTACCAGGACGGGCCGCAGACCCTGGAAGCGCGCCAGCGCATCGTGCG
>DQAA01000534.1 GCA_003523465.1 Pseudomonas sp. | reverse complement strand
GGCTTTCGGCTTGGCGCCGCGACCGGTGGCGCCTTCGTCGCGGATCTCGCCGCCGGAGCCGGTGGAGGCACCCGGGAATGGCGCGATGGCGGTCGGGTGGTTGTGGGTCTCGACCTTCATCAGGATGTGCACCGGCTCCTGCACCGCACCGTACTGGCGGGNNATTCGGGAAGAAGCGTCCGGCCACCGAACCGACGATCACCGAGGCGTTGTCCTTGTACGCGGACAGGACGCCTTCGCTGTGCATCTGGTAGGTGTTCTTGATCATGCCGAACAGGCTTTTTTCCTGGCTCTGGCCGTCGATATCCCAACTGGCGTTGAAGATCTTGTGGCGGCAGTGCTCGGAGTTGGCCTGGGCGAACATCATCAGTTCGATGTCGTGCGGGTTGCGCTTGAGGCCCTGGAAGGCGCTGACCAGGTAGTCGATCTCGTCTTCGGCGAGGGCCAGGCCCAGTTCGACGTTGGCCTGTTCCAGCGCGGCGCGACCGCCACCGAGGATGTCCACGGCGGTCAGCGGCTTGGGTTCGGCGTGGCTGAACAGGCCGGCGGCCTCTTCCAGCTTGCCCAGCACGATCTGGGTCATGCGGTCGTGCAGCAGCTCGGCGACGCTGGCGGCGTCGGCATCGCTCAATTCACCGGCGACGTAGTAGGCGATGCCGCGCTCCAGGCGACGAACGACTTCCAGGCCACAGTTATGGGCGATGTCGCTGGCCTTGCTCGACCAAGGCGAGATGGTGCCGAAACGCGGCATGACCAGGAACAGGCGACCGGCAGGCTCCTGCACCGGGACGCTCGGGCCGTACTTGAGCAGGCGCGCAAGCACTTGCTGTTGGTCGGCGGTCAGATCGCCATCAACTTCGGCGAAATGAGCGAATTCAGCGTACAAACCACTAACAGCGGGGACTTTCTGGCTCAGTTGCTCGAGTAATTTACCGTGGCGAAAGGCAGAAAGGGCAGGAGCGCCGCGCAGGATCAACATCGTCGGGACAGCCTCAGGAAGGGGGTGTGCTTAGAGGCCGTGCATTCTAGCCTAAACAGTTGCGTCAGGCACCCGAAACGCTGCGTCCACGCCCATCCGCATGTCGGCAGGTGCATTCCAGGCGTGTCGGCTGTTTCCGCGAAGGGCCAAAGTGCGGTGAAAAGTCGCAAGCACAACGGGGCGATAACAGACAAGCTATCTGTTGTCGAGATATGGCACGGCAGGCCCTTTGCGTATACTGCACCTTATGTCTGCCCACTCTGTACTGCGCCAGCGGTGCGCCCAATGGCTCATCGCACTAGGTCTCTTCCTGATGCTCGGTGCCTGCGTTGAAAAACCCAGCACCCTTGAACGCATCAAGGAGGACGGCGTATTGCGGGTAATAACGCGCAACAGCCCGGCCACCTACTTCCAGGACCGCAACGGCGAAACCGGCTTCGAGTACGAGCTGGTCAAGCGTTTCGCCGATGATCTCGGCGTAGAGCTGCAGATCGAGACCGCCGACAACCTCGACGATATCTTCAGCCAGCTCGGCCAGCCCAACGGCCCGGTACTGGCCGCCGCCGGCCTGGTCAGCAGCGAGCAACGCAAGACCCAGGCACGTTTCTCCCATCCTTATCTTGAAGTCACCCCGCAGATCATCTACCGCAACGGCAAGACCCGGCCGACCAATGCCGCCGGCCTGGTCGGCAAGCGCATCCTGGTGCTCAAGGGCAGCAGCCACGCCGAGCAGCTGGCGGAGCTGAAAAAGCAGTATCCCGGCCTGGAATACGAAGAATCCGACCAGGTCGAAGTGGTCGACTTGCTGCGCATGGTCGACGAAGGCCAGATCGACCTGACCCTGGTGGACTCCAACGAACTGGCGATGAACCAGGTCTATTTCCCCAACGTCCGCGTCGCCTTCGACCTGGGCGATGCCCGCGACCAGCGCTGGGCCGTGGCGGCCGGCGAAGACACCAGCCTGCTCAACGAGATCAACGCCTTCCTCGACAAGGTCGAGAAGAACGGCACTCTGCAACGCCTGAAGGACCGCTACTACGGCCATGTCGATGTGCTCGGCTACGTCGGCGCCTACACCTTCGCCCAGCACCTGCAGGAACGCCTGCCACGTTTTGAAAAACACTTCCGCACCTATGCCAAGCAGGAACAGGTGGACTGGCGCCTGCTCGCGGCCATCGGCTACCAGGAATCCATGTGGCAGCCCGAAGTCACCTCCAAGACCGGCGTGCGCGGCCTGATGATGCTGACCCAGCGCACCGCCCAGGCCATGGGCGTGTCCAACCGTCTCGACCCGGTGCAGAGCATCCGTGGCGGCGCCAAGTACTTCATGCATGTGAAGGAGCTGCTGGACGACTCGATCAAGGAGCCGGACCGCACCTGGTTCGCCCTGGCCGCCTACAACGTCGGCGGCGGCCATCTGGACGACGCGCGCAAGCTGGCCGAGCGCGAGGGGCTTAACCCGAACAAGTGGCTGGACGTGAAGAAGATGCTGCCACGCCTGTCGCAGAAGAAGTGGTACAGCAAGACCAAGTACGGCTATGCCCGCGGCGGCGAGCCCGTGCATTTCGTCGCCAACATCCGCCGCTACTACGACATCCTCACCTGGGTGACCCAGCCGCAGCTGGAGGGCCAGGTCGCCGAAGGCAACCTGCACGTGCCCGGCGTGAACAAGGACAAGCCGGCGGAACAAAGCCCGCCGATGTGATTCAGACCTTGGCCCGTCGGGCCTTGAAGAATTCGCTCAGGATCGCCCCGCACTCCTCCGCCAGTACCCCGCCCTCGTAGATCACCCGATGGTTGAGAAACCCTTGGGTGAAGAACTGTCCCTGGCTCTGCACGATCCCCGCCTTCGGCTCCAGCGCGCCGTACACCACGCGGTTGACCCGCGAATGCACGATCAACCCGGCGCACATGCTGCAGGGTTCGAGGGTGACATAGAGGGTGCTGCCCGGCAGGCGATAGTTGCTCGCCGCCCGGGCCGCGTCGCGGATGGCGACCATCTCGGCATGGGCGCTCGGGTCGCTGTCGGTGATCGGCCGGTTGAAGCCCTGCCCCAGCACCTGGCCGTGCTGCACCAGCACCGCCCCCACCGGCACCTCGCCCAGGGCCGCACCTTGCGCGGCGAGTTCCAGGGCCAGGCGCATGAATTCCTGATCGCGGCTGCGATCGATGATCTGCGGTCGCATCAGACCACCGCGATCGCGGCCATCAGGCCGGTTTCCATATGGTCGATGACGTGGCAGTGGAACATCCAGGTCCCCGGGTTATCCGCCACCAGAGCCACCTGGGCGCGTTCGTTCTTGCCCAGCAGGTAGGTGTCGGTGAACCAGGGCTCGACCACCTTGTTGCGGTTCGAGGCGATCACCTTGAAGCTCATGCCGTGCAGGTGGATCGGGTGCTGGTACTGGGTCATGTTCTTCAGCTCGAAGATGTAGCTCTTGCCCTTCTGCAACGTGGCGATCGGGCGGTCGGCGCAGGTCTTGTCGGTAATGTCCCAGGCCTGCCCGTTGATCTGCCAGAGGCTCGGCGGACGCCCGTTCTCGGTATCCACCGAAACCTTGCCGGCCCATTCGAAATTGAAGTTGAGCTTCTCGGCATTCTCCAGGTCCGGCTCGGCGATGGGGTTCGCCGGCAGGGCGGGCGGCCAGTCGCCGGGCTTGTCGGCGCTGGCCACGGAACGCAGGGTGCCGAGGCGGACGAAGCCGTCGCGCAGGGAGATTTCCTCGCCCGCGTCCGGGATGCGGATCGCCAGGCAGATACGCATGCCAGGGCCGAGCCAGTATTCGTCCTCCAGCGGACGCGGGGTGATCGGATTGCCGTCGAGGGCATAGATCATCGCCTCGCAGTTGCCCTTGAGGTTGAGGCGGTAGGTCCAGGTGTTGTCCAGGTTGAGCAGGCGCACCCGCACAACCTGGCCGGCGGGCAGTTCGGTGATCGAATTGGCCTGGCCGTTGATGGTGATCAGGCGCCCGGCGGTGCCGTTGCGTGCCGCCTCGCGGGGAATGCTGAAGGGCATGAAGGCGCCCTGCTCGTCCACGTGCCAGGTTTTCAGGCTCAGGGTGCGTTCGTGCTTGAAGCCGGTAGGCTCGCGTTCCTCGACGATCAGCGGGCCGACCAGGCCGCGGCCCAGTTCCTCGCTGCTGCTGACGTGGGGGTGATACCAGAAGCTGCCGGCATCGTGGACGCGGAACTTGTAGTCGAAAAACTCGCCCGGCTTGACCGGCAGTTGCGAAACGTAAGGTACGCCGTCCATTTCCAGCGGCAGGCGGATGCCATGCCAGTGGATGGTGGTTTCCACGGGCAGGTGATTGATGAAGCGCACCCGCAGCCAGGTGCCCTGGCGCACCCGCAGCTCGGTGCCGGGGGCGGACGGCCCGAAGGCCCAGGCCTCGGTCTTGAAGCCGGGGACCAGCTCCACGTCC
>DQAA01000323.1 GCA_003523465.1 Pseudomonas sp. | reverse complement strand
ACCCACTTCCTCAACCCGCCGATAAAACCGCTCCCAGTCCCCGCCCACCTCGGCAAACAACCCGGCAAACGCCGGCACCCACTGGTCATACAGCCCGAACGGCAGCAACTTGGCGTTATTCATCGGCCCATTGATCCAGCCGTCGAATCGACCGACCCCGCCCCATTCACCGTCCCGCAACTGCCGATATTCCGCACGCAAGCGCTCGAACTCCGCCTGCTTGGCAACGCGCATCGCTCCCGCCTCCAGCGGCTGCGCATACAACGCCTTGAGCCGCTCCCGCGAGGCCAGCACCAGCGCGATGAACTGGTCACGCTGCTTGCCGCCCTCTGCCGTTTGCACCGGCAACCCCCGCGCCGCGCGCCACTGCCGGGTGCCTTCCTGCTCGACGAAGGTGGCGAAGGACTCGTTGAACGCCGTGTCGTCCTTCACATAGAAACGCTGGTGCGCCAGCTCGTGAAAGATCACCGTGGCCAGGCGCTCGTCGCCCCAGCCGACCATGGAATTGAGGATCGGGTCATCGAACCAGCCCAGGGTCGAATACGCCTCGACCCCGCCCACATACACATCCAGCCCTTCGAGCTTCTGCACCGCCGCCGCGCCCCGCGCGCCGGACTGGCTGTAGTAGCCGCGATAAGCCACGCAACCGGCGATGGGGAAGCAGTGGGTCTGCGGATCGAGGGAAAACTCCGGCGTGGCGAACACATTCCACACCACGTAAGGCCGGCCGATATCGGCATACACCCGGTAGCTGCGGTTATCCGGCAGCTTCAGGACTTCGCTGGCGAACACCCTTGCCCGCTGCGATTGCTCCAGGTGCTGGCGCAGACGCGGGTCCGTGGCCGGATTGGCGATCACCTCCTGCACCGGCGTGCGCGCCTGCAGCAACTGCCATTGCCCGCTGGCGAGCTGGCCGTAATAACCGACACTGCTGCAACCGTTCAGCAGACCAAGCGCCAACAGGGGAACAAAACCCCGAAAAACGCGGTCGAGTGCCCCGGAGCTTGAGCGCAGCAGAAGAAGAATTCGAATCATGCGTGGGGTGGTCTCGCTCAAGTCCGTATCGCTTCAAGACTATCCTGCCCGCCCGGAGTTTTGCCATGCGAACGATGCTCGCTGCCAGCGCCCTGCTGGCACTCGCCGGCTGTGCCGGCCTGCCCGACCAGGACCCGTCCCAGGCCTGGGTCGACCTCGCTCCCGCCGAAGACCAGACCCTGCATGCCGTCGAAGTGGACGACCGCGCCTGGGCCGACAAACGCTACTTCCAGGTCAGCCCCGGCAATCACCAGCTCACCGTGCGCTACCTGTTCCCGGTGGACCCGAGCAATATCGGCCCGGTCAGCGAGCCGCTGTGGCGCGACTGCCAGCTCAACCTCAAATTCAACGACTTCAGCGCCGGCCAGCGTTATCGCCTGGAGACCGGCAGCATCGGCTTCCGCCCGTGGGCCAAGCTGTATGACGAACAGAGCAAGGTGGTCGGGCGCGGCCTGCCGGCTGGCTGCCAGCGCACCTGATGGCACCAATGGCGCTATGCTTGATCTTTAGTATCGCTCGCCTGCGGAGACCATCATGCGACAGCCAGCGATGTTGCTCGCCTTCAGTACCCTCGGCGCCTGCGCCAGCCCCATGCCCCCGGTCGACCAGAAACAGGCCTGGGTCGATTTCTACACCACCACCCCCGGCAAGCTGGTCATGGCCGAGCGCCTGGATGGCAAGCGTCTTACCGACGGGCGCTTCTTCCAGGTCACCCCTGGCAAGCACGAACTGGTGGTGCGCTTCGACTATGAAATCAACACCGGGATCTTCACCACCGACCCCACCGAACGCACCTGTTACCTGACCCTCGAATACGATGGCTTCCAGGCCGGCCAGCGCTATCGCCTGGAGGCCCGGGCCATCGCCGCGCAACCCAACGCCCGGCTATACGATGCCGAGCGCCGGGTGCTGGCCGAGGAGCGCTTGACCCACTGCGTTCCGTGAATCAGCGGTCGTTGCGCTGGTAGATGATTTTCTTGGTGCCGCCGTCGCAGCTGCCCACGACCATGTTCTGGTCGTGGACATCCTTGTTGGGCACGATTTCCAGGGTGTAGGACGTCACCCCACGGGCCTGGATCTTGGCTTCGATCTCCGACTTCAGCTCCTCGCACGACTTGATCGCGGCGGATGCGTTGGCGGCCAGCAGTGAAGCCAGTACAGCGGTTGCGATACGGATCATGAGCAGTTTCCTCGTGGCAAAAGACCGTTGGCCAACACCGGTTGGACCCGCGGAGCATGCCACGGTTCTGCTATCAAGGTTGCAAGGTGGCATCCAGGCTGATGGTCGCATTGAGCACCTTGGACACCGGGCAACCGGCCTTGGCCTTGTTCGCCAGTTCCTGGAACTGCTCGTTGCTGGCATTGGGCACCCGGGCCTTGAGGATCAGGTGCACGGCCGTGATGGCAAAGCCGTCGGGCTGCTTGTCCAGGGTCACTTCGGCCTTGGTGTCGATGCTGTCCGCCTTGAAGCCCGCCTCGCCGAGAATCATCGACAGAGCCATGGAGAAACAACCGGCATGGGCGGCGCCGATCAACTCTTCCGGGTTGGTCCCCGGCGTGTCTTCGAAGCGGGTGTTGAAGCCGTAAGGGGTCTGGTTGAGCGCGCCGCTTTCGGTGGAGATGGTGCCTTTGCCATCCTTCAAACCACCCTGCCAGTGAGCCGATGCAGTCTTTTTCATGATGCCTCCTCGGGTTGTCGGCGCGGTCGTCGCCGTTCCTGAATTCAGAGGCCCTGCCTGCGGGCAAGTTCAGACCGTTTGCCAGCCCGGGTATTGATTCCCCCGCCAACCGCCCCCACAGAAGCAACAAAGGCCGCCTGTTCCGGCGGCTTGCGTTTGCCTGGAGAACCCATGAAGCGACTCGCGGACATCAAGATTTCCACCCTCGACCTGGTACCGGTACGCCAGGACGGCGGCCCGGCGCAGGCCCTGCGCAACTCCCTGGACCTGGCGCAANNCTTCTGGGTGGCCGAGCACCACAACATGGACGGCATCGCCAGCTCGGCCACTTCGGTGCTGCTGGGTTACCTGGCGGGCGGTACGTCGAGCATCCTGCTCGGCTCCGGCGGAGTGATGCTGCCCAA